>DASC01000023.1:5763-17307 GCA_002503595.1 Candidatus Methanogaster sp. UBA203
TGTGCTCTCTGTGGTTTAATCTTCCTTAACGCCGAAGGCGTCGATGCTCGATCTTGAGAATGTCGACACTGCATTACCATAACCGGATCCTCCGGAAGAGTGAAAAGTGAATGCAACGCGGATTACCAGAGAGCCTGTTTATCATGCCTATCAGGTCATAATCTGATCCAGCCAATCTCGACATAGCCGACCCCTCCGGTTTCATTTCCTGCCGCATCATCGGGATAGCCAAAGACCATCCGCTTGTGGACGGTGTTTGCGATGCGCACAGCGCGCGAGAGTTCGGGCAGGGCGAAGACGTAATCGGACGCGATGGTGTGCACAAGGTATTCTGAGTGCGCATCGGTTTTAAATTTCTTATAGACCCGAAAGTGAGTCCCGAACTTAAATCCGGTCTTGACAACGAATCCGCGGTCCCGAAGGTTCGAATAAACCAGGTATTTCAGCATATATCCGGGTTCGACCCTTTCCGCGTATTCATTGAACTCGGCTGCGTTCTTATGCTCGATCCTGATCCACTGCCTGACAAGGAGGTATCCTGACTCGACGAGCGATAATTGGAGGCGCAGTTCATCTAGTTTCTTTCCGAAAAGGTAATTCTGGTGGAGAAAATCGGCAATCTCCGGCTCCCAGACAATCGTGCGGTCGTTGATCAGACTTGCAGCCGCAGGCGTTCCTGCGCCACCGAGATCCGGTTCGGCTTGCCCGCCTGACATAATTATTTTCTTTAGTTCATAAAATGTTATATCGCTCTCTTCATCGACTATCGCGAGTATCAACCGTTTTCTTGCATTCTTTGCCCTGTTAAGTTCCGAGATTATATGTTGCAGCGGCAGATGCGCCCGCTCCGAGATCACATAGACGAAGATATGAGCCGACGTCTTTCCGGGATGCCCGCCCCTTGGATAGAGCCGGAATCCGATCGGGCTCATCTTCGTGTAGTACCCGCGTTCGCGCAGGTCCTTAAAGACGATGTACCCGAGTTCAAAGTCCCTGACGCGCTCTGATGCGATCTCGAAGAACGCTTTGAAGTCAAGAGCCTTTCTGTCTGAAAATATCTCTATCTTTCCGCGGGAAAGCAGATATGCTCCCTCGATCAAGGACAGTTCGAGTTTTCCGTCCTTTACGCGCCCGTAGAATCCACGATCGTACAGTTCTTCGACCGCTTCACTTCCTGCTGTCAGCACATCATCACGTAGTTCGCATTCCATCGTCTGGTTTTGTTCGCGTAATGTTTATATTGCTATCCATCCACTTATGATTCACTACGGCTCATGGGCTCGTGGTCTAGTCGGTTATGACGTCGCCTTGACATGGCGGAGGTCCTGAGTTCGAATCTCAGCGGGCCCATTTAAGTTGTATATGTCACTCTGGTGGTGCGGGGCTTATCAAACGGCATTGAAAGCCAGCCGCATGTATTCCACCGCCTGTATCCGGTGTACCTGCATGTCTCACAAAAAATTTGCCACCCTTGCCGTTGCCGCGCTCCTCATCGTTGTGGTAGCGTGGTTCGGGCACGTCACCAACCAGGAGGTGGAGGAGATTGTGCAGCAGCAGTTCACTGAACAGCAATTGCTGCTCACACGGCAGGCAGCTGTCGGAATCGAGAGTTTTCTTGAGGAGAAGACTGTTTTAATCGAGGTGCTGGCAGCGGGTGCATCAGATACGTCACCAGAAGGTATGGCATGGAGTTTTATACCAATTTATTACAGATCCAGAAGTTTTTTTGCAATTCAATTTATAAATAGTACCGGGGTGGTGGTATCAGGCTATCCGGCAGAGGATACGCCAGTCGGATTCGATCTGTATGCGGCGAACAAAAATCAGGCATTCGATTGTGCAAAGGATCGCAGAGAGACATATATCACAGACCCGACACCGCTCTTCGAAGGCGGGCTTGGTTCATACGTATGGGTGCCGGTGTATGATGATAACGAATTCAAAGGCGCGATACTTGCGATTATCAGAGTGTCCTCGCTATCTGAGCGATTTCTTACCGATGTCATGCCTGAAGGGTATGGATATATGTACATGATCGATTACTCCGGACGTTCGCTGTACGATGGTGCGCACAAGGAGATGATCGGCAAAAAGTATATCGGGAGTTTCTGCACCAATAATTCGCCCTACACAGAAATCTTATCGGAGCAGATGCAGGAAAAGGAGGGTACTGGCCATTATTTCGACGAATCTTCCGGAGAGTGGCGGATCGTAGTACACACACCGGTCGTCTGGCGTGACCAGGTCTGGTCGGTTGCCACAAGCGTTCCTGCAAGCGATGTGGATGCGCTGGTGCATTCGGTCTACAGAAAGCAGATCCTGTTCATCGCAATCGTCATCGCAATCATCCTTGCCGGGAGCGGAAGCATCGTTCATATCTTTTCGAGATGGAACAGGGAGCTGGAGAATGGAGTCGAAAGGATGACAGAGGACTTGAAAAAGTCAAATACGGAACTTGAGTCCGCAAACATCAGATTAAAAGAACTTGACCGTCTAAAATCCGAGTTCGTCTCGATGGTCTCGCACGAACTGAAGACGCCGCTCACATCGGTAAAACTTTCAATGGACATCATGAGATCACTTTCCGGCTCAGAAAAAGACATCCGCACGAAAGACGAGTTATTCGGGATCATTGACCGTAATATTGAGAGACAGAGCAGGCTCGTAAACGATCTCCTCGATATATCACGAATCGAGACCGGGACTCTGAAACTCAATCTTGGACCGGTAGATCTGTACGACATCATCAGGGAATCGGTCAGAAGCATGAGAGATATCGCAGAGGAGAAAGGTACTTCCGTTCACATCGATCCGGAAGGCGAAACACTTGCGATCACTGGAGATCGTGATCGGTTGGTGCAGGTTTTTGTAAATCTCATCGGAAATGCGCTTAAATTTACTGAGAAAGGCGAGATTCGTATCCAGGTACGGATGGTGGCAGGGCATCCCGAGATCAGGGTCAGTGATACCGGAACCGGAATCCGGCCAGACGAACTGGACCGGATCTTTGACAAATTCCACCAGGTGGATTCCGGATTGACGCGCGAGGCTGGCGGCACGGGCCTCGGGCTTGCGATCTGCAAAGGAATCATCGAGGGGCATGGCGGCAGCATCAGGGCTGAGAGCGAGGTTGGACGCGGGAGCACGCTTGTGATCGTTCTGTAATAGATCCAAAGAGTGGTGGGATTTGCAATAGATGTTGTGATGAGGAGAATCTCACCGCCCATCCCACACCACATCCCACTTAATTTTACCCCGCAGTTGCGGCATTCCGATGTTTCACATTTCATCATTAAGTCTTTCGATTAATCGAAATGTTTAAGTACTGTTAGTTACATACATATCATCCGATGAGTCTATTAATCGACCAGTCAGGACAGGAGCAGCAACTACTGGATGGGTGAAGAGACGTGATCGCCGGAATTGCAGCTGGAGTTGGCGGTGGCGTGGTGGCAGGGATAGGGAGTTTGATGGTGTCCCCCCAGTCCATACGGCACTGATTGCGGCAACTGTTGCTCTTGTTTTTTATGGATTGATGAACTACATCTGGCTTTCTACCCCGGATAAACCCACGTGACCACCAAACGCCCGGGCAACCGGACGGATCGCGCAAACTTGCGGAAATCTTTTGAATCGTGCACCCCTCTGGTAAACCATGACCATTGAGATAACCCTGATCGGGACCGGAGTTGCCATGCCCCAGCCGCACCGGGTGCAGTCAGGCATTCTTGTAAATCTCGATTCGCCGGTATTGTTCGACTGCGGAAGCGGGGTTCTTCCACGCCTTCTGAACTGTGCATCGATCGGGCATGTGTTCCTCACACATCTGCATCTTGATCATGTTGCAGATGTTATGAGTCTTATAAAGGCGAAATGGCTATGCGGAAGCCACGATCTTCGGATATACGGGCCATCTGGAACCAGAGAGTGGCTTTCACGGGTTTTCGATGCGTATCCGTACATGTTGGGCAGGATGGATATCGAGGTCTCTGAGATGGCTGATCAGGATCGTGTCTCGATCGGAAGATATGAGATCATCTGCGCGAAGACCGCACACGGGATGCCTTCGCTTGGCTACGGCATCGCTGACGAGGCGGGACGTGTGCGGGTCGTGTACTCTGGCGACACCGAACCAGTAAAGAGCATTGCTGCGCTCGGAAGCGGCGCAGACCTCCTGATCCATGAGTGCTCGTTTCCTGACTCGGTGCCTGATGTCACCAATCACACGACGCCGCGGATGCTTGGGGCGATGATGGTCGGGATAGCGGTTGGGCGGATCATCCTGACGCACCTGTATCCGCACACGATCGGATTTGAGGATGAGATGGTGGCGACGGTGCATGAGTACTGCGGCTGCGATGTCACGATCGGGGAGGATATGGAGACTGTTGTGCTCGATTCCGCCTGATCCTGGTGACTCACATTACCAGGGCATCATCCGGTAATGTCCAGCCAAGCCCGTGGGCCGTGGCATCGATGAATCATGACGATTCATTACCGTTCTCTGGAACATAGATCACCTTTCCGTCGGCAAGCTTGTATGCCGTCCCGAGCACCTCGCCCTGCCCGCCAGCGATCCTATCGGTCATGTTCATCACCTCGATCGTCTTCCCTTCCTTTACGATGATCTGCATATCCTGCTGTCCCGGGTTTGTGACCACGGTGAGGTCGGCGTCAGGATCGAGCAGTTGTGGCAGATGGTACGACACCACAAGCATCACGATCAGCGCGACCGAGAAGACCATCGCAACATCGAAGATGTTTGCCACGCCGGAGAGCGGACTCTGATCGGAATCCCCATCCAGCAATCCTTTCCGCCGTGTGCGCTTACTTCTTGGCATATTTCTCCTCAAAAGCATCAAGAATGCATTCGATGTCGTTTATGTCCTGCTGGTACCATCTTCTGCGGATCATCGTGAGACTAAATCCGATGGCTCCCGAAAAAAGTCCGAGCACAGTGGTTGCGAATGCGATCACCAGATTGCTTGCGAGTTGCTCCACATTTCCCTCGGCAAGCCCCATCAGCGCAGGACCCAGGGGTATCAGTGTACCCATGAGACCTAACATCGGGCCGACTGTGGCTAAGATCCTCGTCGTTTCGAGTTTCTTTGCCATCGCAATCTCGCAATCGCCGAACAGCCTGTCGAAATTGGAGTAGCCTCTCCCGACCTGGTCTGCAAGATCGCGCATGAATGCAGATACAAAGAATGGCAGTTTGCCGTTTCTGAGGGTGGAAGCGTCCGTTTTCCTGCACAACTCTTCCAACTCCGGGACGTCCCGGTATCTCCTTGTGTATTCGGAGATGAACTCGCCAGCAAGCGCAAGTGACCAGACCACAAACGCCATGAGCAGGAGGATTACCGGATACAGGAGCGCGTACGAGATCCAGTACAGCGTCTCAAATATTACTGTCGATGGGTCCATGTCAGTGCCTCACTGCTCCTCTGCTCTGCCGATGGCAAATCCGATCGCTATGATAAACAACAGTGCGATGAGCGGTACCACGGTTCCCGCGAGATCAAAGTTCCCGGGAGCTATATCTAATTGTTTTGTCTTCATGTATGCTGGCATTAGAAGCGCTCCAAGAATATAGAAGAGTCCGATAAAGATCATCGCATCGCCGAGTGCGGCAGGGGTCTTGCCAAGTCGCCTGAAGAAGAGAGAGGATACGATTACGAATACAGAGAATGTCGTCCCGACGATGATGCCGATTGCGATGCCGCCCATGCCGATGTGTGAAGCAAGGATGCTACATGCGATGAATATGGCGGCAAGACAGACCGGACACGGCAGCGACAGGATTGCAAAGGTGCGCTTCGTGACATCAGAGCCGGAGTTCCACTTCCTTGTTGTGTACACGCCCGCGGCGATCAGGGCGAGCGCGAGCATCGTGTGGAATGCAAGACCAAGATTAAGCAGTCCCTGCATAAGATCGATCGAGAATAGCGTTATCAGGTAGCCGATGAAGATTGAGATCACGAGGTAACCTGCTGCAACATACAGGGCGTCTCTCTTCCGGATGCTTGAGAGTCCGCATCCGGCTCCGGTCTTGATCCCGAATACTGCGATACTTGTCAGAACTCCTATTACTGCAACGTTTGTCAGACTCATTGTTTATCCTCTATTTAGTTGAGTTTAGAACAAGTCTGGTTTATAAGGATTGTGGTTGGGGCATTCGAAAGAATGGATAAGAAACGAAAGTTGGGAACGAGGGACTCTCCATTCATTTTAGTCTCTGCACCGCATTACCAGATATGTAGCCGCAAGCAGTCCAGCATCATATCTTCCTCAATCATTTTCAGTGAACAGGTTACTTTTCTACGAGCTTTTGCAGGATCCGCTCCAGACGGAGGTTGTGCGTATCCATAAGTTTGTTATGTTCTCTCATTTCCTGATTGAAAGTTCTTTGTTCATCCGTGAAAGCATCGAATTTCATGTTCATCGCATCAATACCTGTCTTGATATCCGGGAGAATACTAACGCTCTCTTTGATGCCAGGCAGCGCTTCCAGCAGTTTAACACCCTTGTCCAGTTTTCTGCCGATGTCTGCTATCTCATCAGTTCCAAGTTTTAAAAACTTCGGGGGCAGATTTAGATCGATATCAGTGACGATCTCGTCTTTTACGAACTGTTCGATGCCGACACCAGATGGTACACGTGTCTGTATCACATAGAGAAACTCATTCAGTGATTCGGCAGATCCGCTGCATAGCATCTTCACGCTGCCATCAGGATCATTGAATACATAACCGCGTACATGATATGAATTTGCGGTACTCTCGATGAATCTGCGAAATCCAATGTCCTGCACATCGCCGGTCACAGTGACATTGTAGTACCTGCCGTCCATGCATCGTACTTATGGGGCAGAATATAAAAATGTATGCTTCCCGGGCAATGCCGGAAAAAAGAAGAGCGGTGAGGTTTCGGTCTATTTGCCGCAGCACCCGAACGTGGAAATTATGCTGATGTGCCAGAACACGCACCTGAATGGCGATATGCGGGTCAGGCGTGGACACTGATCCCGAGCCCGGGGATCGCAATCTTTATCTCTACGACATCATCGCTCAACTGATCGTATTTCATTCTCAAATCAAAGAACTTGTTGAGATGGAAGTAGCAGAGAGGAAGAAAATACGGTACGAATTCAAATTAAATAAAAATAAAACCGTTCTCCGTGGTGAAACCACGTTAGCAACACTTAAACAGATCATAGACCCTTCAAATGAGAAAGTTTTCGATTGGGCGTTCGCAACGAACCAGAATGAGATCGGTCTGGACTATATTGTTCCGACTTACAAAAGGACGATGGCGAATTGAGACTGGATTTCGGGTTCAAGACGAAGCCCGCATAAAATCGAAGTCTAAAGACATGAAAATCCGTTTTTTCTATTTTGTCTGTGAACAGGTGCTCCAATTGTTGTGGGCAGTGCTATACAAGGAGGATTCGAGTTTCAAGGCATTTATAATAGATATGTACGAGATGAGCAACGAACGGGTTGCGCGGGCAGAGAGGAAATCTGCGAGGACGAACAGGTAGACATCTGGGAGCTATCACGTTGTTAGGCCATTGGAACAACATGCGGAGTCCAATGGTGGTATGTCCACCTCATAGCAGTTTTCTTCTCGGAATATAAGAGGGGTTTCAGTCTGCGCGTTCTCGATGTTCTTGTGAATTCTCTTGAATTCGGAGATACTGTACCTATCTTCAAAATTAACATGGCCAAACAATTAGAGAACCACGAGATTTACATGAAAATCCCGTGGTCGTACCTAATATAAGATCACAGCTTCACGATCGCGTTTCTCGGGCAGACATCGATGCATGTACCGCACTGGGTGCATTTCTCCTGATCGATCACGGCAAGCGCCTTGTCGAGTTTGATCGCACCCTCTGGACAGTTCTTCTTGCATATCCCGCATCCGATGCATCCGAACTCGCAGACCTCTTTGACATACTTGCCCTTGTCGTGCGATGCGCAGACCACGTAGACCGGACCGTGCTCCTTTGCAATCGTTAGCACCTGTTGCGGGCATGCAGTCACACACGCGCCGCAGCCCTTGCAGTTGTACTTCTTGATTCTCGGAAGCCCGTTATCCGCAATCTCGATCGCATCGAACATGCATGCTCGCACGCAGTCACCAAGACCGATGCAGCCGTACGAGCAGGCTTTCTTTGTGCCTGCGAGCAGGATTGCGGCTCTGCACGTGTCCGCGCCGATATAATCGTAGCGGTCCTTGCAGTTTGTGCCACCCTGGCAGAGGATAACCGGATACGTGGGCTCTGCTGCGCTGATATCTATTCCGAGCAGTTCTCCTATGAGTTCGAACGTCTCTGCGTCACAGGATGTGCAGACATCGGGTGTCACATCCCCTGCAACGATGTGCTCTGCGCAGTCAGCGCATCCAGGATAACCGCATGCTCCGCAGTTTGCTCCGGGCATCAGTTCAATCAGTGCGTCTACAAGCGGATCAGTCGGGACATAGAACGCCTTTGACGCCCAGACGAGCATTCCTGCCATCGCAAGCCCGAGTGCCCCGAGCACAGCAATGGCAGGAAGCATAAGTGCCATATCGAGACTCATAGTTTCACCACCGAAAAGTAACTGACAACAATTAATGCGACCATCATCGCTGCGAAGAACGCGCCGATGAATCCGTTGAAGAGATTGACGCCACGCATTATCAGTTTCTCTCGCACCGCTGCTGTTGCAAGCATCACCCATGAGTAGCCGAGACCGGCGCCGAATGCGTACATGATGCTTGCGCCATATGTGTAGCCCTCCTGTACGTTCAGGAGCACCACACCAAGCACTGCACAATTTGTAGAGATCAACGGAAGGTATATCCCAAGTGACCGGTATAGCGGCGGGCTGAACTTGCGGATGATAAACTCAACGAGCTGGACAAAAGCGGCGATCACGAGAATGAAGCAGATCGTCTTCAGAAATGTCAGATCCTTGCCCAGAAAACTTGCAGGGCTCAGGAGATAGTAGTAGATGGGCCACGTAAGGATCGCTGACATCGTCATAACGAAGGTTACAGCCATCGACATGCCTTTTGATGTATCTGAGTTGGTGGTTAGACCGACATACGAACAGAGTCCGAGAAACATGATCAAGAGGAAGTTCTTTGTGAACATCGCCTCTACAAAGAGCGGGAATATGTTCTCTGTCGGCATCAGTGCAGGCATCAAAACGTCAGTCATAGCTCATAACCCTCCTTTCTGAGCTGTTTGACTCGTTTGCGGTCTCCCAGGATCTTGAAGAGTAGCATTAACATCGCGATCGTGAGGAATGCTCCGGGTGGTGTGATCATCACAACTGCTGGCTCAATATGGAATGATATAACCTCGGGTACGAATGAGAACCCGGGGATGGTTGAGAGCGGGTAAAATCCAGGATCACCATTTATCACGTTCAGCATCACGAGTTTCAATCCACCGGTTCCGAGAATTTCCCTGATGGTACCGATCAATATCAGTGCAGCTGCAAAACCGATCGATATGCCGATCCCGTCTGCTATCGAGGGCAAGACTGGATTTCGGTTCGCATACGCTTCAGCCCTTCCGATTACGATGCAATTCACAACGATCAGTGGCACGAAGATTCCGAGCGCATCGTACATTGGTGGCAGAAACGCCTCAAGCATCATATCAATCATCGTAACGAAGGTACAGATGATCAGGATAAATATAGGAATTCTAACATCTGCCGGGATCTGCTTTCGCAGAAGAGAGACGAATATATTTGAGCCGAGCATTACAAAGGTGAACGCCATCGCCATGCCGAGCGCGTTTGCAAATGATGTGGACACAGCCAGTGTCGGACATAAACCGAGCACGAGCACGAATACCGGGTTATCCTTGATGATACCTCTGATTATCTCTCCTACAAAGGATTTCTTTGCCATTTATGAAACCTCCTGCTGCATCTTTCCGATTATTTCAGCAACTCCGGCGGTGACATGCCCGGACGATACCGATGCGCCCGAGATGGCATCGATCTTTCCGCCGTCACCTGTGAGTGCCATCCCATCCAGCCCGACCCCTGCGAACTGTTCGACGAACTCTGGCTGTTTCTGGACCTTGTCACCGATTCCAGGTGTCTCTTTCTGTGACACCACAACAACTCCAGTCACCACGAAATCAGTGTCCACTCCGACTGCGAGCGTTAACATGTCCTGCATGCCTTGCACCTCTGCAATGGCTCCATAGCCGATCAGGTCGCCACCGTCGTATGCCTCGTAGCAGATTTCTCCGCCACTGACTGCCTTGAACTTGGTAGCATCAGGGACAACGCCTATATCGAGCAGTTGCTTGTCAGGACCGCCTGCCGCTTCTGCTAGTTTGGCAAGCTGTTCCTGTGTGACTCCATACGTTGCTGTCAGAATCACTGCAGCCACCACCGCAATGAGTGTTAGTTTGACGAGTATCATTATGGTTGAATCCTTCGTTTCTGCCATTTTATTTTCCTCCGATCGGCTTTGGTATGGTGGTTCTGTCGATGAACGGACTGAAGACGTTCATCAGGAGTACTGCGAAGCACATCCCTGTGAAGTACGCATCGAAGTGAAGCTGGATTAATATCAGCAGCACCAGCACGGTTCCGTAGACCAGTCTACCCTTCTTTGTCACCGGTGAGGTGATCGGGTCTGCTGCAAGGAATATCAGTCCGAGGAAGTAGCCGCCGGTTAGCACATAAGGAAGTTGTGAACCCATCCCGACGATTGGCATCAGGAGTAAAAGCAGGATAGTGGCACTGAGTGCCACCCGCCGGTCCACGTATTTCTTGTACAGGACGAATGCGCCGCCGAGCAGGACTAATACAGGCGAAGCCTCCACAAGTCTGCCAGCGCCAGTCTCGATTAAGAGGTTAGAGAAACTGCCAAGATTCGGCGTGGATCCGGACCCCATCAGCGTGGGCCATGCAGCAAGCAGGAATGCAAATCCGACCAGTGCCGGATGGAACACGAAAGTTCCTGTGCCGCCGAAGATGTATTTTGGAACAGCTATCGCAAATGCGGCTCCGATGATCGGAACCCAGATAGGAACCTCTGGAGGCATGATAAGCGCGAGCAAAAGACCGATCAACACGGCATTCCCATCACTTATGGTGATCGGTTGGGATGCTGCCTTGTAGATTACGATCTCGGTGACCACTGCCGTAATCACGGTTACAAGAATGATCGTTAGCGCAGGAAGTCCGAAGAGATAGATCGCCGCGATCGTGATCGGCAGCAGTGCAGCGACCGTGCCCCACATCACGCGTTTCACACTCTCGTTACTTTTCACATGGGGTAATGGTGATATTGTATATGTCATTCGGATGCCTCCATCTCGGCAACGCCGTGTTTGCCATACCTGATTATCTGCACGATCGGTAACTTGGACGGGCAGACGTACGCACACATACCACATTCCACGCAGTCACCGATGTATAATTCCGCACACTTGTCAAACTGCGCGCTGTCTGCATATCCGTACAGCAGATGCGGCATCAGTCCGATCGGACACTCGTCCACACACCACGCGCAGTTGATACA
>DASC01000023.1:17360-26770 GCA_002503595.1 Candidatus Methanogaster sp. UBA203
TCGTCTTGATGACCGGAACCTCGTCCGAGTACTGTGCTGCGCCAGATATTGCGCCGTTTACGATGATCTTTACCGGCGTTCCACTACAGCCGCCACATTCTTTGATCACATGGCTGATCGGCACGCCGATGTCCACGAGAACATTTCTCGGAGAACCTACCGCGCCTGCAACGGTTACCACTTTCTTAATCATGGGTTCGCCGTCACAAAGTGCATCGTATATCGCTTTCATAGCAGCGATGCTGCTCACGAGAACGCCCCTGTCCTCAGGGATGCTACCGCGTGGCACCTTCTTCTTCGCAAACTTCTTGGCAAGCGTGTTTTCGGTGCCCGGTGGATAGTACCCCGGTGTCGCGATGACCTTGATGTTACTATCCGGTATCGTCTCGGTTCGCATGACATGCAGCGCTTCTGAGCCAAGTTCGATTATGATGAACGCTTTCTTAGCGCCAACCGTTTCCATCAATGCTTTCAATCCATATACGATCTCAGAAGGATGATCGAGCATGAGCGCTTCGTGTGATGACAGATCCCATGTATTCGTCCCGTTGACGATGATCGTGTCGATATCTTCTTTTGTGCGCAATGTCGGATGTCCGTTCGGTTCGACAATACCGGATTCTCTGATGATGCGCCTTATCTTTCCTGCGGACAATTCTACCGGTTCAATTTCGCTCTTTTCCCCATTGTGTGTCTTGATCACTACACTGAGAACATCTTTACCAGTCGGATGCGGTAGTTCGGAGACGGCTGTAACCTCCCCGGAAACGCTCGAATGTATCCGGAACTCGCCGTCGCCGATCAATTGACCAACAGAAACGATATCGCCAACACTTACCAAGGAATCGCACACCGCGCCATCATGCTGCTGTAAAGGAATAATCACCTGATCAGGTGTTTTGATTGTTACAATCTTCAATGCGGATGCCTCCTGTGCCTCGCATTATGGATACGTGTGTCGGTATATATAAGTATTGTTATCTGGCTGGCAGCAGGCAACTATCTTTAAGTGTTACTGTACAGAGTATACAACATGAGTGTACCGAGATTCTGGAGACATATCAGCAGCAGGTACAACCTGATCGGAACGAGGTGCAATACCTGCGGCGAATACTACTTCCCGCCGAGAACGATGTGCCCGAACTGCCGCAGGGATGGCAGCATCGAGGAATATCAGTTCAAGGGGTATGGCGAGGTCGTCACTTACACGATCATCCATACCGCATCCGAGGGATTCGATATGCACACACCGTACCCACTTGCGATCATCCAACTGGACGAGGGTCCGCGCATGACCGGACAGGTGGTCTGCGACAATGATGAGATCGCAATCGGGATGCGTGTGAAACCGATATTCAGGAAACTCGGTGAAGATGGTGCCGCTGGCATCATATACTATGGCACCAAGTTTACCCCTGCATAATGCGCGACGCCTCGGTGGCTCAGCTGGCAGAGCGAGTGATTTGTAATCACTAGGTCGCGAGTTCAAATCTCGCCCGAGGCTTAAACCTGGTACAGCAGATCATAGTATCTGGAAAATGATATTGCTGTACCCCTGCTTTTGATCACTCACCAGCGACCCTTCCCCTCCTGGTTCAACCCTTACTTCCTGGACCTTGCAAGCTCGACGATCGCATCTGTTAGATTATTCACCGATGCGCGCAATTCCTTCCGCTCGTCACGCATCTCATCGATGGCTCTTTCCACACTATCAGATATCTTGCCGTATTTCACATCCAGAACATCGAAGTTCTGCTGTGTCTGATCCCGAAACTCTGTCAAGACGTGGGTATGAATGTCTTGCTTGCCGAGCATCTCTCTCCCGATTCCCACAGATTCTATTCCAAGTTCCACAGACCGATAGAGCAGCGCTCCCGCCACATCCATACGCTCTCCGAGTTCCTCTGTCCAATCGCCCCGCATGATCTCGAAGTACTCGAATTCTCCGGTCGCTGCTCCGAATTCAACATCAATATCTTCAACAGATATCGGAGATGCCGGATGCTTGTCTATCCGGATCCGAGTTAGAAACTCGTCGAGACTGCTTTCGCCCCCTTCTGCAACGATCTTAACATCGTAAGGTTTCAAATTCTCGACATAACCTGTCAAATGTAGTTTACGAGCGATCTTTTCCACAATGTCCCTGTATCCAACCCTCTGCACCTCGCCCTTTGCGATGACTATTACTCGCTTCATCTCGCATCACCTGTACGCCGTAAGACCACTCTGTCGTCGGCCATACGATATGGTTCTGTCCGTCCTGTGTTGTGTGCGGTCATGGTTTAGTGTCGACTTGCTTGACCCTATTGATTGGTATATATTTATAATGTGCTGACCCTGTATAAATATTCTCATTGCACAACGTTGCAGCGTAAACCGGGTTGACAGATCACAACCGCTCAACCCGCGCTCTGCCATCGCGCACCGCAACAACAAATCCAATATCTGCAAGCGTACGCGCAGCCTCTCCGTTCCCATGTATCAGCAGTTCCACGAGATCGTCTGGTTCATCGATGTCGGTCGCTGCTGCAAACGAGTCATAGACCTCGACTGAGAGGCCATTGTCGTGTGCGATTCTGAGATGATCAAGGAAACTCGTGCCGTAGTAATCCACGTTGAACCGGGAGGGGTCTTTGATGGAGAGGATATTGGTTCCACCACCCTTGCCGGGTGCGATCATCAGATCGGCATCCGAAGCCGCAATCTCCCGTACGTGCCGGCTATTCAGGAGCGGCAGATCAGCCATCACGATCATGACAGGATCACATCCGCACTCTGCCACCCTGGAGAGGTACTCGTTTAGTGCATCGTTTAATCCTGATTCACTGAGCAGGATGTGCGGATCGATGTGCGTGTCGTCAAAGACCGAGGGCGTGAGGATATCGACCGCGAAGCCGCCGGTTGCATCGAGCACATCATGAAGCATCTTCATCGCAAGCAGGCCGCGCTCATCTGGTGTTAGCACGCTGGATAGGCGGGATTTGGCGTTCTCTTTCTTAAATGGTATCACGATTCTCATGGTATCAGTTCCGAGACTTTTTTTGGTAGTTTATGAAAATGGGTTCAAAAACCACAGAGGGCACAGAGGTCACAGAGACCTTTTTGTACCATACCCCCTAAATCCCTCTCTGTGCTCTCTGTGTCCTCTGTGGTTTAATCTTCTTTATCATGACCCGATTTCCCAGAAGAAATTAAAAAGTCTCCGATTCCTGCCCAAAGATCCTCTGGTAGTACTCTGCCCCGATGTCAACGCCCCATGCGACATGCCGCACGTTGATGTCCCGGTCGATGCCAAGCGTCAGCAGATGAAGCACCCTCCGGTAGATCGTGACCGGCTCTTCGCCTTCCTTTCCAGCAAGCGCGTTCATCCTCGCCCTGACCGCATCGAAATACCGCTCCCGGTCGGATTCTGTCATAAACGTCATGCCGGTGGAGGCGATCCTGTCGGAAAGATCGTGATGATTCGCGGCATTCCCGGCATCCTCGATGATCAACTTGTTGAGCCGGTCGAGCGCAGCCTGCCTGATGGCACGCAAGACCTGTTCATCGCTGCTTTCGATGTATATCCTGTTTATCTCCTCGGTTCCGCTCGCCCGCACAAGGAGGCGGGAGATCGTCTCCCTGCCCGGCTCCTGCAGCACGAACTCGACCTTGTCATGGTATGTGCCGCCAGCCCAGAGAACGTCCTGCCCTGCGATCGACACTGGAGGGTCATCGAGCCATGAATTGATTATCTTCTCCTTTGGGTTGTTCGGAGCCCAGATATCGAGACGTTTGTCGTATTTTTCGCCATACCTTTCCGTATGTGCCCGCCATATCTCGCCAGGCGGCTTTCCGTGCCATGCGATCATGGAAGCGATCATGCATATCCCGATGATCCCATCCTTGTCAGGGAACCGTTTGATCGTGAAGCCACCGCTCTCCTCGCCTGCAACCGCTGCCGGCAGATCGTATTTTTTCATCGCTGCGGAGATGTACTTGAAGCCGACCTCGGTATCGATGCACGGGAACCGGTGCAAGGCGAGGGCATATTCGACGTCACCAGTAACCCTCTTGACGCTGTAAAACGGATGCCGGATCAGCGAATTGACCTGATCCCATTCCGGCGTCGGTATATCGTATCCACCGTCCTCAGAGAGCGTCCGCACCACGTCATCGATTGCGGTGGATGTGGTTCCTGTCCGTATCACGATATGGTTCTCCCAGTGTAGTCCCCTGATCACGAAATCGCAGATCATGGCAAGGAGTTTGTTAAGGTTTATAAACCCGTCCCTGTCAAGGATTCCGCCGCAGCGATCACCATCTGTATCGTTTGCGCACTCGAAGAGGGCATCGATCCGTTCCAATCGATCCGCAGTCGGCAGAAGCCACTGCTCCTCAGGATTGGCATAGAATCGGAGACCGAGAAGATTGTCCTTCCCTGAATCCATCGGAAAGACGGATTCCGTGGGAATCCCGAGTTTCTCGAATATCTCTGTGATATAACCCCTTGCAACACCATTCATCGCGTTATGGATGAACCTGTGCTCTGGCTGCGAATAGAAATCTGCAAGAAGCTTGTCCAGTTTCTGCGATCTTAAGAAATCAGCGATGTATGCGGTGTATTTCTCCCGCATATCAACGTACACAAACTTGCCTTCAGATTCCGCCTTCGGAAGATTATATTTCTCGATGGGCTGGTCTCTCATGCAGAGGATGTTCGCTTCCCTCTCGATCCGGTCGGTGACCGATGTCGGGGCAACATCGCCGTTCTCCATGCTCCATCGCTGCCCCTGGGTCGAGAGCGGATTGTGGCTTGGGGTCATGTTCTCGCCACCTGCCGCATTGTTCTGTTCCACCTCCCGAAGCCAGTACACCAGAGCGCCTGTGGGCGATGGCTCCTCTGCAAACCGCACAGGAAAGGAGCGCGAGAGAAACACCTTCGCGCTCTCAAGCGCAAACTCACGTGCACCGATCCGTGTGTCGTAGGTGATCACGACAGGCCTCCCGCCCTTATCCTGGGAGATCTCGAGATCGTTACATATCGCAACAGTTACGAAATCAGATCTTTCGCTGGTGAAATCCTTGTCTACGAATGCTCTGAAACCGGATGTCCCGAACTTTATATATTTTTTATCAAATAATTTGTGGAGCAGTTCTGCAAGCGCAGGATCGTCGGTTCGTTCTCCAAACCGGTACAGCTTGTCACTGATATTTGCGGCAAGCGAGGTTCTAAACGGCCTGTACCGCCCATCGTCGTTAAGAGCGGTGATCAGGGGGGCTAATTCATCTTTTATATAAGTATCAATCCTGGAAAACTCGTCCTGCCCAAAGAATACCAACAGTGCTGTTATGGCAAGAGCACGCAGGCGCTTCGCCTCTGCCAGCAGGTCATGCGCCTTAATGTATGCGTCCTGCATCTTTTTGCGATCCTTGATCTCCATACCAGTCATCCTGTTGATCTCCGAATCCGGGTTCTCGGCAGTCTCAAGTCCATACTGCCCGGGCTCGACTGCAAAGAGTTGTAAGGATGCGAACAATACCGGAAGTTGCTCGGTTGGGAATTCGGCTATATTTTTGATCAGTTTTGTCAAAAAATCCCTGCTCGCAAGAGTTGCCTCACCGAGGATTTCGGTATCATCTGTTTCAGTCAAAGCAACGATCAGACTGGAAGTCAGTTCGGATACCGGAAGTTCGCTTGCGCGATGCTCCTTGATGATACGTTTCAGTTCGGATAGATTACCCAGTGTTGCCGCCCTGTTCTGAGCCAGCATCTGCCAGCGCATATTCCGGTATAAGAAATCAGCGCGTTTCATACATTCCCTTTGATCGCCTTCTAATATTAGTTGGTGGGGTTAACATTAATAACAGACCACATACAGAAGAAAGTTTACCATGAAGAAGTCAGAACAAGAGAAGGAAGCTCAATATTACACAAAAGAACGCTGGGACAATTGGATTCAGAACGTGAAAGGGAGTAACTTCCAGATAGACGATGAATCCGGAAGCAGTACTGAGATATTTGTCAATATGATGGATGATGTGATACTTTCATGCCTGAATGTCATTTCCAAACGGAATGCGAAAAAGATGTCAGCAGATAATGCGTTAACTGCAATTTCAGGCATCAGCGAGATTGTGCTCTGTGATGTTGCCCCGATTAACGAGGATGTCGATATGATGATCCAGTCGCTCCAGTCCTCGCTGCTCGGTGCGCTTGTTTCATGCGAATGCTATATCCGCGGATCATACAATACGAAGACTGCGCTTCTTAAACTGGTCAAGACTGCGATCGAAACAGAGGAGAATGATCCGGAAAAAGCGCTGGAATGCATAAGCACGGTTGGTGCACGGATACTATCTGGCAAGCCCATGCCAGAGGTCATCTTTGACGTGCCGGATGGGCTGGTTGCAGAATGGTTAGACGGCGTTGACTCGATCGTCGCAGCGATGGCTCTTTCGAAAGAAAAATGATGTCATGCAGTGTATGCAGTGCATACTGAGCATAGCAGGATCTGATTCTGGCGGTGGCGCAGGCATAGAGGCGGACCTGAAGACGTTCGCCGCGCTCGGGATGCATGGCGCCTGCGTGATCACCTCAGTAACCGCGCAGAACACGCTCGGGGTGGAGCGCGTCTATGACCTTCCTGAAGATGTGATTGTAGACCAGATCCGTGCGGTAACGAGCGATATAAGAGTCGATTACGTAAAAATCGGGATGCTGTCATCTGAAAGGATCGTCCGCACAGTGGCAGGAGAGATTAAAGGCATTCCGTTCGTGCTCGATCCTGTGATGAGCGCGGAGGCAGGTGGGTCGCTGCTGGCGGAAGATGCACTGGACGCGCTTATATCGGAACTGATCCCGCTTGCATCTGTTGTCACGCCAAACGTCTATGAAGCTTCTGCCATAACCGGCATCCGGATCCGGAGTATAGAGGATGCAAAGCGTGCTGCGGCAGCAATCGCCACTCTCGGATGCCGGGCTGCAGTCATCACTGGCGGGCATCTCGATGGCACCGACGTGCTCTGCGAGGGCGGCAGTGGCAAGATCGAGCACCCCAGACTAATTCGAGGATCCGGAGGTCTTATCGAGGGAGGGACGCATGGTGCTGGCTGCACGTACTCAGCAGCGCTTGCATCATATCTTGCGAAGGGGCTTTCCGTGCCGGATGCATGTGCCGCTGCAAAAGGTTTTGTCGAAAAAGCGATCGCAAACTCTTCCAGCATAGGCAGAGGAGTTGCTCCTGTCAACCAGACCCGGGAGGTCATAAGCGATGCAGCACGGTACCATGCGATCGCTGATGTCAGCGCTGCCGTAAAAGCGATCGAGAACTCCGAGTCATTCGGATCACTGATCCCTGAGGTCGGGTGCAACATCGGAAGCGCGACTCCAGAGGCGCAATCGGTAGGGGACGTTGCCGCGGTCAGGGGAAGGATCGCTAAGATCGGCGGCGGTAGGGCACGCGCAGTCGGATGCGCCGAGTTCGGTGCATCGTCACACATTGCACGGCTCATCCTTGCGGTCATGCAGTTCGATCCAATGATGCGAGGCGCGATGAATATCAGGTATTCGGGAGGCGTTATCTCTGCCTGCGAGGAGTGCGGTTATACGGTTGCGTCGTTTGACCGGAAGGACGAGCCGCCGCACCACAGGACGATGGACTGGGGCGCAGAGTATGCGATCAGGGAGGCTGCTTCTGTGCCGCAGGTGATCTGGGATGCAGGCGCTGTTGGAAAAGAGGCGATGGTGCGGATTCTCGGGAGGCGTGCTGTGGAGGTCGCAGGTCTTGCGATTCGGGTGGCTGAATGTGGGACATTCTGAACGGCTATCTGACCACCAATCTTTATCTATCTGGAAGATTATAACAGTACTACCTGATACTTAGGTGATTTCATGATACGGACGTTTATCGCTGTTGATCTTCCGGATTCTTTCATAGACACAATCGCAGAGATCCAGCAGGAACTCAAAGGGAACATAAAACTCGTGGATCCGAAGCAGGTCCACATTACGATGAAGTTTCTTGGAGATGTGCCGGAAAAAAAGATTCCAAAGATCGAAGATGCGCTTTTAAGCATAAAATCCGAACCATTCACAGCAAAAGTTCACGGGGTTGGAGCATTTCCAAAACCAGGTTATGCGAGGGTGATCTATATCGGAGCAGATCCCGCGGAAACATTTACCCGGTTGTATGCAGAGCTGGTGTCAGCGTTAACGCCGCTTGGATTTAAGCGCGAGAAGCGGCAGTTTACCCCACATGCAACCCTTGCACGGGTAAAACACAACCCGGAAGAGGCGCGAATGAGACTTGCAGATACGATCGAGCACCTGTCAGATATCGAGGTCGGAACGATGGATGTGGACACAATCAAACTGAAGAAGAGCACGCTGACGCCGAAAGGCGCAATCTACGAGACACTAAAGGAAGTGAATCTATGAGCGAAGAATCTGTCTATGTGGTGAAGACCACTGCGAATCAGGAGCGTTCGGTCGCAAACATACTCGCACAACTTGCGCGGAGGGATCACTACGACATACGCGCGATACTCGTGCCTGATGAACTGCGCGGCTACATACTGGTCGAGTCAGGCGACCGCGACGAACTTGCCCAGGCGGTCCAGATGGTGCAACATGCAAGATCGCTGGTGCAGGGCGAATCCAACATCGAGGAAGTGGAGCACTTCCTGACACCGAAACCGACCGTCACCGGCATATCGGTCGATAGCATCGTGGAACTTATCTCGGGACCGTTCAAGGGCGAGAAAGCGAGAGTGAAGCGTGTTGACGAGGCGCATGAAGAGATCACGGTCGAGCTCTTTGAGGCGATGGTGCCGATACCGGTCACGGTGCGCGGCGATCATGTCAGGGTGCTGAAGCGAGAAGGTGAATGAGTTATAAGACCTACGACCCATGCCCTGAAGCGGTGGTAAAATATGGAAAGTAGAATTATAACCGGCGCGATGATCGTGGCAGTGATTGTAGCGGCCACGATCTCTGGCGGGTGCATGGAAAAAAGCGGGGTCGAGGTCGATGATGTGGTGCTGGAACAGGTGCGAAGATACGCTGATCCGGTCACTGAACAGATCCTTGTGGCGATGAATGAGAACGATTACGTCAAGTACACTGAAGATTTCGATCAGACGATGAAGAACGCTATGACTGAGGCGGTCTTCGATGAGACAAACGCAGTCATCAGATCAAAGATCGGGGATTACGTCTCAAAGGAATTCTGGAAAGCGGAGAGCAAGGACCAGTACATAATCGCCCAATACAAAGCGAAGTTCACTGACGAGCCTGCTGATGTCACTGTCAGGGTCGTCTTCCAGGAGATTAATGGGACGATGAAAGTATCCGGGCTGTGGCTCGATTCGCCAGAGTTGCGTAAACCATAGGCGCGGCACTGTCTGAGAATCTATCGATTCATCACTGC
>DASC01000023.1:26820-27617 GCA_002503595.1 Candidatus Methanogaster sp. UBA203
GGGGCTGCCAAACACCACGTAAGATGATAGACCCCAGCCGCAAAAGATTTAACATCCCGATGCCAATCCCGTTCTTGAGGAACGAACATGGCACAGTACAAGATTCCAGTGATCCCGGGCGACGGCATCGGTCCGGAGATCGTCGCAGAGGGCAGGAAGGTTCTGGATGCGGCAGGAGAGGCGTACGGATTCGATATAGAGTGGATCGAGTATCCGCATGGAGCAGAGCATTACTTAAAGACCGGAGAACTGATTTCAGAGGATACGCTTAAGGAACTCTCCGGCTACGATGCGATCTATCTCGGATCGGTCGGTGACCCGCGTGTCCCTCCCGGGGTGCTTGAGCAGGGGATTTTGCTTGCCGCACGGTTTTATTTCGACCAGTACATCAATTTAAGACCGGTCAAACTTCTGAGAGGAGTCGAGACTCCGCTGAAGGATAAAACATCGGAAGACATCGATTTTGTCGTGGTGCGAGAGAACACCGAGGACCTGTATGTCGGCGTCGGCGGGCGGGCTTGCGCTGGCAAGAGCCGCTGTACCGCTGAGATCGTGCGCAATCTGTACCATGTGAAGTTCGGTCTGGACGTCGAGAGTGACGCCGACGAGATCGCGTACCAGATAGGAATGATCAGCAGACAGGGGACCGAGCGGGTGATCCGTTACGCATTCGAACTTGCGTCCACGCGGGAGAAGAAGCTTGCGTCCGTTGACAAGGCAAACGTGATGACCGACATCTACGGGTTCTGGAGAGAGGTCTTCACATCGGTCGCAGGCGAATATCCCGGCATCGAGAC
>DASC01000023.1:27713-29115 GCA_002503595.1 Candidatus Methanogaster sp. UBA203
AACATCAATCCGGACGGCGTCTCCATGTTCGAGCCGATACACGGGAGTGCGCCAAAGCACCGCGGCGAAAACAAAGTCAACCCGATCGCAACGATCTGGGCTGGCGCAATGTTAATCGAGCAACTCGGCGAATGCGATGCTGCGAATGCGATCGTTGGTGCGATTGAAGCGAACCTGCTGGACGGGACTGTGAAGACGTACGATCTCGGAGGATCATCGAGAACCACCGATGTCGGGGATGATATTGCAGGAAGAGTGATGCAGGCGCGGTGAGGCGTCACAGGCGGAGATCACGCTGTACAGGACCGATTCTCCGCACTCAACCGGCAGGGCGGGGGGAGCAAGGGAATATGAAGCGATATACGGATGGCACTGAAGGGGGCATACATGCCAGGGAGCACGGGCAGATGTCGGCTGAACGAAAGCAAAACCCGCGCGAAGAACAACTCTCCGAAGAACTGACCGAGGCAAACAGACTTCAGGAGATGCTGGTCAGCATTATGAGCCATGATCTCAGGAGTCCCCTCTCCGTAATTGTCGGCTATAGCGGGCTTATCAAGAAGCAGTCGGACGATGAGACCGTCAAAAGATTTGTAGATAAGATAGAGAATGCCGCAATGCATGTCGACGAGATGATCGGGGATATAAAAACGTATTCAAAAGTAAAAGGGGGAGTTTTCGAGAATGATCTTGAGGAGATCGATCTGAATGCGGCATTGTCCGATATACTCGGGTTTCTGGAGGGGAAAATAGAAGAACGGGACATAACAATCGATATAAAGTATCAGACTGGCAAGAGATGCCATGTACTCGGGAATGAACTCCTGAAGAATGCATTCCTGCACACCATCGACAACGCAATCAAGTACAGTCCCGAGCACGAAACGGTCACCCTGACACTCGATGGAGGGGGGTCTGACTGGGTATTCGGGGTTTCTGATCACGGGGATGGCATACCCGATGATGAGAAGGACTCGGTATTCGAGCGGTTCGTGCGAAAGGAGAAGCGCGGAATAAAAGGCACCGGGATCGGGCTTGCGATCACGAAAAGTGTGGTTGATGCGCACAACGGGAGCGTCCGGATCGAGGATAATCCGGGCGGCGGGTGCATATTCTATATAACGGTGCCGAAGGCATGAATGCGAAAGTTCGGGATGCCGTAACTTTTTAATACCGGCCCACCTCTAACCGGATATCAGGAGACCACACATCAGGAAGCCGATATCGATGACTGAAGTTTCACTCGTACTCCCTGCATACAACGAAGCAGAAGGATTGGAAGAGACTGTAAGGCGGACCGCAGAGACGTTACGTGAAATAACCTCGAACTTCGAGATCATCATCGCAGAAGACGGAGCAACCGATGGAACAGACAAAATAGCGGAAAAACTTGCAGAAGAAC
>DASC01000035.1 GCA_002503595.1 Candidatus Methanogaster sp. UBA203
TTAGCCATCTGTATCACCTGGTTTTTGCTGTTGGACTGAAGTTATTTAAGGGTTGGTTTATGGGATAGGGTGTAATCCCACTTGACATTTCGCGTATGTCTGGTGCCAGAGATCGTGGTTCGAGACTGCAACCATTGATGAACGTCCCAACCTCAGTTCGACTACGATCCAATCTTTCTCAGAGATTCTCTTGCCAACTCAATACCCAGTTTTGCAGGGTCTGTTTCAGTTTCAAAGAGCCGATCTTCTAAAGATTTTGGGAAAAATCTTTCCTCGAATTCCCTCATCGAGCGGTACTCGTGCTCTTTTTCGTTATTCTTTTTCATCATCATCCTCCCTATAATAATTGGAAAAGAAATAGGGGTTTAATTCAGGCTTAAAGTAATGCTTTCTCTTGATCCAAACAAACCCATCCCCTTTCGAGATTACCGCAACATCGATGGGTTCGCTAACTGTTTCAGCACCCATTGTGATTTTTCGCTTGAACGAAGTCAGGTGCACAAAAGATTCTGCCATTACTGCAAGTTCATCCTTCGGAAGCACAGCGACCATATTTATGATGGGGTTTACGTGATTTTGAATTCTATATTTTCCTTCCCATTCTCGATACTCTTTAAACATTATATCGCTTTCTTGTTTCAGGTTTTCTTTGAGCGCCTTTCTTTCGCTTTCGCTCAAGTTTTGGATTCGTTCGACAATGATGTCGGGATATTTATCAAAAATTTCAGATAAATAATTTTCGTTATATCTTCTGTAAAACGGATCGATGCCGTCCATGAACGTTACTACCATCTCCTGTTGAGCGAAAGCAGAAATTGATGCGGAACTGTCAGAGTTAATCTCAGCCCTATAATCTTCCCGATATTTCAGTCTGTCATTGACTATTCCCTCCAATGAGAACGATTTGAGAACGGGAAATACATCCTTTTTCCCAAAGCCAGCAATCACAATTCCTGATGCCGATGACGAAAAGAGATTTTTTGAAAAGAGACTTGCACTTATCTCGTTCAATTGTTCCGAAGATTTCTCGGATATCGACAATTCCTCAAAAATTTCATTTTTTACCTCATCGATAATAGATCCATATTTATTTATAATATCTTTAGTATGTGTCTTTGGGATTGATGGTAGCAGATCAAATGTGTTCCAGTGGTCATGATGTCGCTCTATAACATCAGACGTTATTTGCTCAATCTGGCTGTCTTCGATCCGTCCTTCATCACCAATGGTCGATCGCACTTCCTCAAAAATTTCTTCCTTGATCTGGTAAAAGTAACCGAAGATCGTACCGCGTAAGTACTTTTCCTGTTCATAGTCCGGAAACAATGGATTACCATTGTCTAAGAAGTCTACAAAATTATCAGCATATTCTTTTAATGTATCAAATTTCTGTTTTCCCAATTTATTTCTATAGATCTTGATGATAGTTTCCCACGGAATACCCATGAAATCAGCACTTCCATAAAGCATTATACCAACAGGATGATATTTAGATAAAGAAAAAAGTTTATTTGCTGAATTATATATCTTCTTATCTTCTTGCTGCTCGATTGTAACTGCACTGTCAGTCGCAAGCGCAACTGCCGTTTTATTCATAATTGCAATTTCCGCAGTCATGGTCACCCTCGATGTTCCTTATAAAGTTATAGTTTTCACCCAACTTAAGCGTAATTCAAGTATGCATGCAGCCCGTGCGAATATCCGATCAATCGGCAAGCTCGCCCATAATCTCCGCCAGAAACTCATCCATCTTCTTCTCGCTCAGATTCGGAAGTGACTGGTCAGCATTCGGCTGGTGCCCCCGTGTCAGCGAGATCGTCTTGATGTGCGGCGCAAAGTGCTTGAGCGCGGAGAGCATCTGGGCTTCGAGGTAGTAGAGTACGTCCGTAAAGATCGCAAGATCATGCTGCCCCTCGCCGCGGACGCCGCCCCATTCCGGACTCTTCAGAAGATTCGTGATCTCGATTGCGCCCATCTCCCGGTCAGGACGGGTTCCCTTCTCACGCATCGCGCCTGCGATATGCGCTGTCGCAACGATCGGGATATTCCACTCCTTTGCAAGATCCAGAGCCCAGTCAAGATGCCTTAGCTCGCTTCCGACAATGAGAACCGGACGCTCTGCCCGCTTGATCGCTGCCGCAACACTTGCAGAGGTTGCGACCTTCCCGAGATGCGGACCCGGGACGTTTGCGCACTGGTATGCTCGTGTCATCGTTAGACCTCCTCTTCAGGTACAAGCCTGCTCGGATCACCTATCGCCTTTCGTGGCTTCCATCCCGCTTCTTCCAGATACTCCATGATCTCGTCCTTCATCGTGATCGGGATGTCACGTTCATTTCGGACGAATAGATGCAGGTCAGGCGGGAGCGTTCCCATGTATTTCTTGTATAAATCGACGTAGTTTGAGAGTTTTATCTGTCTCCCCTTCGCATTGTCGCTCGGTCGGATGCAGAGCTTAGCAATTAGAACGATCGCCTCTTCCATCGTCTCTGCCGGGTACATCAGGTGTTCAGGTGCGGGTTCGCCCTCCACGACCTCGCCTGCACGTTTGTCGTAGAGTTCCCACTCGCTTAGTTCCTTGTTGCTGATGTACGCCCGTCTGTACTTTGATCCATGTGGACCAACGATCACAGGGATTCCCCACCGGTTGGTGCCTGTGCCAATGGATGCTGCTTTCTGGCTCATCGCACCCCATGCGACACCACATGCGCCGACCTTGTTTAAGATGTAATCGGCGATCTCCTCGAAGTTTCCTCGCAGCGGGAGGCGGGCGAAGATTGCCGCGACCTTGATTGCGGCACCGATGATATGGGCATTTGCAACGCACGAGCCGATGTTGACAACACCGCCCGCATCAAAGGATCCCGGATATTTTTCATAGAGCGTCTGTCCGTCCTCGCAGCGGTACATCGCCATCGCCATTGCAGAGCAGCCCGTTGCAACGACGATGTAGTTCCGGCGTGCAAACTCCTCAGCGATCTTTGCGACCTCAACTTCACCGTTCGGGAAGTTGCTGCAGCCGACGAGCGCAACGATTCCGGGGATCTCTCCGAGGACGAGCGGAGCGCCTACCTTCCTGATCTCGGTGTCAAGCACCGGTCCTCTTCCAGCCCGCATCGTGTACGTCTCGCCAAATGCGATCTCCTGCGCGGATTTAAGAATCATGCTGATGATCGGAAGGTCTTTCTTGCACTCGGATTCGCACCTGCCGCAACTCATGCACGGGCTGAAGAGGTCTGAAAGCCCTCCGAAATCAGCCTCCTTTGCTTTGATCATCGCGTCCTTAACCGGAAGGCTGTTCGGACATGCCCGGTCGCACCAGCCGCACTTGATACACTCCTCTGCAAGCTTCTGCACTTCGTCAAGTTCTGGCAGATGGTTGAGCGCATCCCTCTTCGGTTTGATCTCAAGAGCGGTCTCTGTTATCACCCGAGCTGCTATGAGCGGATCTGAGATCAGAACCCCTGGCGCGCCGTTCAAAAGATCCTCAACGACTTTGTCAGGATCGCGATTCGTAACATCCGGAAGATTGTAGCATATTTTATCGGTTGTGAGGATTAGCGGTGCGCCTGTCTTCTGCGCCTCCTCCAGAAGATCGGTCCTCACGCACTGCTCATCTAAAACGAGCACATCAGCGATTCCTGAGCGCACAAAGAATTGTTGCATCGATAGCGGTCCCACGACCTTTGCCGATGCGCTGTACCTGCTCGTCTCAATTGCGGTACAGCAGATTCCGCAGACCTCCATCTTGTCGGAGAGACCATGCTCCTCGATGTAATCGATCGTTGCAACACTCACAGCCGGGTAATGCCCGATGAAGACGATGACCGGCTTTGTCCGGTCAACAGCGCCGAACCCGAAATCAATGAGCGCAGCGTCAGGGTCGCCTTTAGGGAAGTCGAATCCCGCGATCTGCGCGATGTCCGCGACCTCCTTTGCAAGGTTGTCGATCATCGAGATGTGCAGCGCCTTTGACTCAAAATCGATGTACGAACCCTCCTGACCCGTGTGCGCGGACGAGAGCGCGTGTACAAGCTGCTGGTTCACGTAATCGAGGACCTCCTCAAGGTCGCCAAGGGTCTTTGGTCTCGTGCCGACAACGGTTCTGATGATCGGCGCCTCGACATCGATGTATGGGCCGAGGTCGATCGGATGGTCCCTGCCGCGCCATCTGATCAGTTCATGCAGCACGTGGTTCGCGTGCCCCGCATGCGCTGCTGTCCCGATGCAACATGCGATCAGGACCATGCGCGCCTGCTGCGCTTCGATGCCGATCCCGCACGCGCCCTTGCGGTTCTCTGTGAGATCGCACTTCCCGTATGTGCAGAGGCAGCACATGTCGCAGATCGGCGCGTAGAATGGTGGGAAGTCCTTTAACAGGCGGTGATCCCAATTTCGAAGCGAGAGGATGCCGGGTTTTGGCGTGGGACCCATCGGCTCCCATTCCTGCTCTGCGAGTTCCTCCTCGGATGTGATCTTGCCTATGTTGATCGTCACATTCTCCAAGCCATCGATTACGAAGCGTCCGCGTTTGATCATGAATAGTCCTCGTTTTGGATTTCTTTGATACGGGTGGTTGATGTAATAAATATGTTTGTACGCGGTTGCTGTGCAAAGGTTTAAGTGAAATCGGTAGAGATCAACTACTTCATGGTGTTATGCCTGGCTTGTCCGGATAGTGTAGAGGCCTAGCATGGAGCCCTGTCGAGGCTCCGCCCCGGGTTCGAATCCCGGTCCGGGCGTTTTCGTAACCTATAGCTCAGCTCCGATCACGGTTTTGGTCGCGGTTACGCTCTTGTTCTCCCTGATCAGATCGACCAGTTTGTTAAGCGTGCTCAATCCCTGCACCTCGATGACAGCCACGAAGTCGTACTCACCGAATACGTGATAGACATCCTTGATACCGTCGAGATTGCACAATTCGTTGTAGGTCGCCTTTTCCTGCCCTGGCACCACGTTAATCATAGTAACTCCGATTACCATATCTATGAACTCCTTTCTTTCTTATACATAATGCACCAGTTGTACTCTACTCCCTCGCATATATTACTGTTGCGAGGGTCGGGGTTGCGTCACGATGAGACGTTTATCACCATCATGACCGCCGCTCCATGAGCATTCCGACCTGAGTTGTCCATGCTTCGAGTTGCACCCGCTCATTGCTCCCGCCGATAAGATTCATATCGGTGTCTGCGAGAAGGATTGCAAGTTCTGCGAAAAGAGCGCTGTCAAAGCCCTTGTTCTCTATAACGCGGCGCAGCCGGTGTACGATATCGGTGCCGCTCTCCTCCATCAGCAGATCATCGATCCGCTTTCTTGCCGCTTTGAAATCCCCTGCAAGCGACGCATGTAATAGTTCCAATATCCCCTCCGGGATGTGCTCGAGATCGACCTCGTAGACCGTGTTTGCTGTGATCTCACGGTGCTCTATGGATGCGATCTGAAGCACCATGATCGCAAACGCAAGATCGCCGTCTGCCCCGTATACGATCGCCTGAACTCCGTCATCGGTGATAGGTGCGCGCTCTGCCCCTGCGATGTAGCGGATATGCGCGTCGACTGTAGCATCGCTTGCGCGGTCAAAGAAGAGATTTAACCCCCTTGAACGCAGCGCCGGAATCAATCTGGGCAGATGCGTGGTGGACAGGATAAATCTGCATGTGCGGGAGTGCTTTTCCATGATACGCCGCAGCGCGTGCTGCGCATCCATGCTCAACGCCTCAGCGCTATCGATGAATATCATCCGGAAGTCGGAATCAAGGGCAGCCATGCCTGCGTATTCGTTGATGATCTGTTTGAATACCGAGATAACGGTTTTCTGTATCTTCTTTGGATCGTCAGTCCCGATGAGTCTTGCAAATCTCGGATCTGACACGAGATACTTCTTGCCGCGATCAAAGAAGTTGGATGCGTCAAAGACGGCGAGATTATTCTCCCACTGATCCCCATAGAGCGCTCTGGCAAGTACAGACACCGTTGACCTTTTTCCCGTGTTTTTAGCGCCGTATAACACCAGATGCGGGAGATTGTTCGATTCGACCAGATGTTTCAGGTTGGATACGATGTGTTCGTGCCCTATGATATCATCGAACGTGTGAGGTCGGTATTTCTCGGTCCAGATCACCTGTTCCATAATCTGGGGATTGTGGGCAGGGATATTAAGATTAGGGATGGCGGGATTGCAAAGTTACTCATGTCCTCCGATCTCTCGAATGCCCATCAAGAAGTGCACTGTGGCATCAAAACAGTTGCAGATATCGATCCAGTTCCCACTGGTGCACCTGAACCCGGTACTCCTCCCATTCCGTAGCAGCAACTCGCATGAACGCTGTGTACACATGCTCACCAAGAGCAGACCGCACCACCTCATCAGAGCCCAGGTAATCGAGTGCGAGACTGAGGCTTGTCGGAAGCGTATCGATACCAGCGCCGGCCATCTCATGGAAATCCATCTCGTAGATGTTCTCTTCGATCGGTTCACCAGGATCGATCTTATTCTTTACACCGTCAAGCCCGGATGCCAATATGGCTGCGAACGCAAGATACGGGTTGCATGAGGGGTCAGGGGATCTGAGTTCGATTCTTGTTCCGCTTCCGCGCGCTGCCGGCACCCGGATCAGCGAACTCCGGTTCGCCCATGACCATGTGATATAGACCGGTGCCTCGTATCCGGATACGAGCCGTTTGTATGAATTGACGAGTGGGTTTGTGATCGCAGTCACTGCCTTGATGTGGGCGAGTAATCCGCCGATGAAATATCTTGCAGTATCGCTGATCCCGTGGTCGCCATCGGGATCGAAGAAGACGTTTTCATTATTTTTATTAAATAAGGATGTATTTATATGCATACCAGACCCGCTGGTTCCGAAGACCGGCTTTGGCATGAACGTGGCATGGAGATTCTTGTTCGTTGCGATCGTTTTGGTTACGTACTTGAAGGTGACCACCCTATCAGCAGTTGTCAGTGCATCGCTGTACTTGAAATCGATCTCATGCTGCCCACAGGCAACCTCGTGATGCGACGCTTCTATCTCAAAATCCATCTCTTCGAGCGCGATCACGATATCCCTGCGAATATCCTCTGCAAGATCAACCGGTGGAAAATCGAAATACCCGCCCGAATCATGAGGTGTGGTCGTTGGTACGCCATCTTCCTTTTCGAAGAGGAAGAACTCCAGTTCGGGACCCGTATTCATGACATACCCCATCTCCTCTGCTTCCTCAACCGCTCTTGTGAGCACGTATCGCGGGCAACCATGAAATGGCGTACCATCTGGCAAACAGACAGCGCACACGATTCCGGCAATCTCGCTTTCATCTGCCTTCCACGGAAGAATCCGAAACGTCTCCGGATCCGGCTTTAATACCATGTCCGATTCCTGTATCCTTGCAAACCCCTCGATGGATGATCCGTCGAAGGATATCCCGACATCGAGTGCTTTTTCCATCTGTGCAGCCGGTATCGCGACATTCTTCACGATTCCAAGGACATCGACAAACTGGAGCCTGATGAATTTTATATTATTTTCAGCAATCATTCCCAGTACATCTTCATTGGCGGTCATCAAAATCATATTATGAACCGCGGCACCTATAAACTTGTGCCGAATGGAGAGAGACTTGTTATTATCTTCTGAAATTTGGGTTTTGGAAAAACCACAGAGAGTACAGAGGACACAGAAAACAGCAACTCTCCGTGCCCTCCGCGTCCTCTGTGGTTAATCTTCTTTGCCATAACCCGGATACCCCACAGAAGAAATTAAAAAGCCAGATTGTGTTATGAAATAGCCGCGCTTAAACCACATCCGGTAACCATCCGGGCACGGCAGCAAGCTTCTCCAGCTCTCGGTGACGAATCCTACGAGACCTGATGCACTTATCGTATCCTCTCTGCAAAGATCCGCTTGATATCCTTTGCAAGCACAACATCTCCTTTATTTTTCTTAAATCCCCTTTTATGCATCTTAATTCGTATGATCCTTGCGTTTTTCCAGCCAATCTTCTCGATAGCACCAACCGTGAACTCCTGATCCCCAAACACCTGCAGACGAACCGACTCAGTCCTGGTGCCGTCATGAATTGCGATCTTCACGGTCACCTCATCGATCGCCCGCGCCCAGATCGTATCGATCTCGGCAGCAGTCGCTACTACCGTCCGCCTACCGCCGGACTCGACCGAGGCGACCTCTACCAGATGCACCTCGTCTGCGGACGGATCGTCCACGAGCAGTTCATCGCCTACGTAGACCTCGTGGTCAGCTGGCAGTTCGATCGTGTAGCGTTCCGAATCTTCCCCCCTGCTCACGATGGTCCTGACGCTTGCGGTTCGTACTGGCTTCGATATGACTGTGTGCACGCTTCCGCAGTTATCGCATCGCACAAGCAGCTCGGCTCCGCGCTGCCTTATTATGTGGTGCAACCGCGGCTCCTCTGGCGAGCAGGTCGGGCAGGTGGTTGTAATCTGTAGATCACTTCTGGTGTTCATCTGGTGTCATCTTCTTCCCAATCCATGATGAATGTCGCTATGCAGAACATTTGAAAATTTCTGCCGATACTCTTTAATACCACCACCGCCGAGTCTGTCATGCACTGCCCGGGTGGCCTAGTCGGGAGGGCGCCAGACTCATAGGGAAACTATCCCAGTGCGCCGAAATCCTGAGACATCTGGAGATCACGGGATCGAAACCCGTCCCGGGCATTTCACACACGCACATACCCAACCACTTCTTCGCAGTCCCGCGTTACACCGTACTTCCGGTTAAAAAACGATAATATGTTTTTAACGTCCCTCTCAAGCAAAAACTCTGCCTGAGGATGCGTCGTGGTCACGTATCCGGGCCAATCGATGAGCGTAACGCCATCCGGGCTGACAAAGACGTTGTACTCGCTCAGGTCGGAATGGATGAATCCCGCAGCGTACGTTTTCCTGATCTGCTCTATGATCTCATCCAGGAACCAGTCAGGATCGTCCACCGCCGTCTTTGATAGCTCGCTTCCGGGTGCGATGCTCATGGCAATCAGATGCCGGTTGTGATCGATCGCCGCAGGCACGCTGACCGCACTGGAAAGCGCGGCAAGGGTAACAAGGGCTTCATATTCGCGCTTCGCCGCGCGTCTTGCGATAAAGATCCAGTGATTCCGATCCCCGGTGTCGCGCTGGCGTGCCACCTGTTTGAAACTCGTGTACCCGGCGCGGTGGAACTTCAGGATGACAGGTTCGCCATCGTACACCCCTTCGTACACGACCGACTCCTTGCCAACCCCTATGTTGTCCCCGATCGCTGACAAGCCTCGAAGCGTCAGCGCGCCTACCGCAAGCGCATCATACCCGTCGAAGTGGATCCTGTAGCCGTCATAAGGTATCACGGATTTCTTGACGAGATTAAATCCGAGAAGCCGGTCGATGCGATACCTGACCTCCTCGGAAAACAGCTTTGAGAAAGAAGGTAGCATCTCCGACGGAACCCACCGGTGCTGCCTCATGCCGATCTCTATGCCGATGAGAGTGCGGAAATCATTTTTTTCCAGTTTCTTAAAAATTGCGCTGTTAAACATTGCGATAAGCCAGGGTCCGGATTCGAACCGGAATAGAATCGCTCTGCAGGCGATCGCGTTAGCCGCTCCGCCACCCTGGCGTTGTTCTGGTCACTGCTGCCGACCGGTCGGTAGTTTGCGGATCGACTCTTTGGTGTTATGCCATATAAAAGTGATGCCCGCGCTGTAGAAGTGTTTATCTACCAGTATCGCCACCATTACTCATAATGACAGATGATTCTGAGGTATGCGTGATTGCAGAGAAGCCAAGGTCAGAGAATCCCGTGGTCATTGAAGGATTTCCCGGGATCGGGCTTGTAGGAAATATTGCGAGCCAGCAGATCATCGACGAACTGGACATGGAGTATCTGGGTGCGATCAACTCGAAACATTTCCCGCCAGTTGCAATGCTGCTCGAGGGGCTGGTGAATATGCCTGTGCGGATATATGAAAGCACGGAGAAGGAGATGATCGTGGTGGTCTCGGATATTCCGATTCATCCGAATATAGCTTATATCATCAGTAAATCACTTATCGACTGGGCAACATCTGTTAATGCCCGTCAAATCGTCTCGATTGCGGGCATGCCGGTTGTAGGCGCGGATCATATCGTCTTTGGCGCAGCAACAACCAAGGAAGGGCTTGAGAGCATCAGGGAAGAGGTCGAGATCTTCCAGATGGGGTCGATCTCAGGAATCGCAGGCAGTATCATGACCGAGTGCTTTACACGCAACCTCCCTGCGATCAGTCTGCTCGGCAGCACCTCCGATCCGAACCCGAACCCGATTGCTGCCGCTGCTGTGCTCAAGGTTCTGAATAACCTGTACGACCTCTCGATCGATACCGAAAAGCTGGTCAAACAGGCAGAGCAGATCGAACTTGAGATGCAGAAACTTGCAGAGACCGTGCGAGAGACTGTTGAACAGGAAGAGCCGCCAAAACCTTTTCCGATGTACGGGTGATCATGATGCGATGTATTGCGCTGACCGGGATATCAAATCACGTGATCAACGACTTGAAGAACCGCTTGCTACGGACCGTCGAGATCAGGAGCCCGCACAACTTCGCTGGCGTACTGCACATTAGTGTTGGCGATTCCGTGTTCTTATCATCGACCAGCCAAAACGACATCACAGCAGGCACGACCGGGCTTATTGCGCGGTTGCAGCGGCGTGACATCAGCATACACAGGGTGGTTCAGAGCAACGACTTCTTCCATGAAGAGCGGGAAGCGATGATGGCGCGGGTCCAGCTGGTCGCAGAGTGCAGCGGCAGGGTGCAGCGCATCATACAGTCCGAACTCGGCAGCGCGATGGTGGTGGATGTGGAAGAGCGACCGGTCTACGCTGCGCAGTGAGTTTGGCGTGGTGGAGCGGGGGAATATGTTCTCAAATTCTCGTAGAGCGGCTAATATTAACAAGAATGACGGTTCATTCTCTCATACATAGTCTCGCAACACGTTTATTATAGATTGATGTTGATATGGGCTATATCCAATAATTACTTGGACACAAAAGTTCAAAGATGGCAGAAATATATACGCGTGTGGGTACTATGGATGTTAGGGGGGGTTAAAAGCCCGTTGGACTCTATCATAAGTCCGGAGAAGTAAGATATGTATGGCTCTATAAACCAATCTCCTGAACAGATAGCAAGAGACAACATTGATAAACAGCTCCATGCCACGGGATGGGCAGTGCAGGATAAGGATAAAATTGACTGGAATGCGAGTATTGGTATTGCCGTCCGTGAATATCAGACTGACGTGGGACCTGCTGACTATGTATTATTTGTTGAACGAAGACCTGTTAGAATAATTGAGGCAAAAAAAGAAGAAGAGGGACATAGACTTACATATCATGAACCCCAAGCGGAATATTATGCGAAAAGTAAGCTCGAATATCTGGACAATGACCCGCTTCCATTTGTTTATGAAAGTACGGGAACTTTAACCCGATTTACTGATTGTAGAGATCCGCACCCGCGTTCAAGACCGGCATTTACTTTTCATAGACCTGAAACTTTTAAAGCATGGCTGAAGGAGGGCGATTCATTAAGAACAAGACTGCTGAATATTCCCGAACTTCCGCAGTCCGGTTTAAGAGACTGTCAGATAAATGCGATTAAAAATCTTGAAAAATCCTTCAAGGAAAACAAGCCACGATCTTTGATCCAGATGGCTACAGGTGCCGGTAAAACATACGCCGCGATCACATTTATTTACCGTTTACTGAAATTTGCCGATGCAAAACGGATATTATTCCTGGTTGACACCAGAAACCTTGGAGAACAGGCAGAACCGGAGTGTATGGCATATCAGCCGTCTGATGACAACCGAAAATTTACTGAACTATATAATGTTCAACGGTTGCGCTCAAACTATATTGCACCGGACAGCCAGGTATGCATCAGTACTATCCAGAGGCTTTATTCTATTTTGAAAGGTGAAGAACTGGATGAAAAGGTGGAGGATGAAAATCCGAATGAGAACGAATGGGGACCGAAAGAACCGATGCCGGTTGTTTATGATGAAAAGATACCGATAGAACAGTTTGATTTTATTGTAATTGATGAATGCCACCGTTCCATATACAACCGGTGGAAACAGGTGCTTGATTATTTTGATGCTTTTCTTATCGGGTTAACCGCCACACCGGATAAAAGAACTTTTGGATTTTTCAATGAGAATGTTGTAAGTGAATATTCCCACGAAGAAGCTGTGGCGGACGGTGTAAATGTTGGATACGATGTTTACATTATTGAGACCGAAATTTCACAAGACGGATCAGAGATAAAAGCCAGTGAGTATGTGGATATGCGAGAAAGGCTTAGCAGAAAGAGACGGTGGAAACAACTGGATGAAGATGTTTCTTACTCTAAAAAAGATCTGGATAGGGATGTTGTAAATCCCAGCCAGATTAGAAATGTCATCCGTGCTTTTAAAAAGAAACTTCCTGAGATCTTTCCGGGAAGAGACGAAGTCCCAAAGACCCTAATTTTTGCCAAAACCGACAGCCATGCCGATGATATTATTCAGATAGTCAGAGAAGAATTTAATGAGGGCAATGAATTCTGTAAGAAAATCACCTATAAAACTAAAGAAGACCCGAAATCTGTACTCAACCAGTTCAGAAATGCCTATAATCCGAGAATTGCGGTCACCGTGGCTATGATTTCTGTAGGTATAGATGTTAAACCTCTTGAATGTCTGCTCTTTATGCGTGATGTAAAAAGCAAAGGTTACTTTGAGCAGATGAAAGGACGCGGTACCCGCACTTTCGGCTATGATGACCTAGTAAAAGTCACTCCCTCGACAGTTTCAGCAAAGACACATTTTGTTGTTGTGGATGCTGTAGGGGTTACAAAATCAATTAAAACAGACAGCCGTCCTCTGGAGCGAAAACGCACCACTCCGATGAAGGATTTACTGAACGCTGTTACTATGGGCGCCCAGGATGAAGACCTGTTCACTTCACTTGCAAGCCGCCTTTCCAGACTGGAAAAACAACTTACTGACAAGGAAAAAGAAACTTTTAAAGAAAAGGCAAAAGGCAAGACTATAAATCAGACAGTCAAAGACCTGTTGAATGCTCATAATCCGGACAAGATCGAAGAAAAAGCGGAGGAGCTGAAGGGGAAAAATCCTAAAATAACAGCAACTGAAGCGCATGAGATGGCAAAGGAAAACTTGAGCAAAACAGCAAGTTCAATCTTTAGCGGAGAACTTAACGGATATATTGAAAATGTTCGCAAGGTTCATGAACAGATTATTGATACTGTGAATATTGATAAAGTCACAAAGGCGGAATGGGGGGATGATGCCGCCGATAAAGCCGGAGAAATTGTAAATGATTTTTCTGTGTACATGGAAGCGCACAAGGATGGGATAATGGCGCTTAGCATCTTCTATAATCAGCCATATCGGCTTAGAGAGTTGACTTTTGAAATGGTTAGTGGCGTTCTTGAAAAATTGAAAATGGATAAACCCTTGCTTGCACCGCTGCATGTATGGCGGGCATACGAGCAACTTGAAAAGGTGAGTGGGAAAAGCCCGAAGAGTGAGCTGGTTGCTCTTGTTTCCCTTCTCCGCAGGGTAACAGGTATTGATGATCAACTGATAGCTTATGATAAAACACTGGACAGAAATTTCCAGAACTGGGTATTTGAAAAGCAGGCGGGAGCATTAAAGTTTAATCAAGAGCAGATGAACTGGCTGAGGATGATGAAAGAACATATTGCAACAAGTTTTCACATTGAAGTGGAAGACCTGGACTACACGCCGTTTGATGCGATCGGAGGACGTGGTAAGATGTTTCAGCTCTTTGGGACCGGAATGAATGCGGTTATTAGTGAAATGAATGCAGCATTGGCGGCGGCAGTATGAAAAAGAAAATTGACCAGATTATCATGAAGCTTCGAGAAAATAAGCCTGTTCTTAAAGAGAAATACGGTGTAAAGAACCTTGAAGTATTTGGTTCTTATGTTTTGGGTGAGCAGAAAAAAGGTAGTGACTTAGATGTCCTTGTGGACTTTTATAAAACAATTGATTTGTTCAAATACATAGAACTTGAGAATTATTTGGGTGAAACACTCGGCGTTAAAGTTGATCTGGTAATGAAGGATGCGCTGAAACCACGAATAAAAGATAGAATATTGAACGAGGCGATACCTGTATGAAAAAGGAGAGAGATATCAGGCTGTATCTTGACGATATTCTTGAAGCAATCGAGAAGATTGAAAAATACACAGATGGTTTGGATTTTGAACAGTTCAGGAAAGATGACAAAACCGGCGATGCTGTTATACATG
>DASC01000135.1 GCA_002503595.1 Candidatus Methanogaster sp. UBA203
TCTGGTGCCTCTGCGTTCTCCGCGTGCTCTGCGGTAAAATTTAAGGATATAGTGATTTCACTGGACTTTCCGATTGTGCCCACTTTGTCTTCCGTGCCAATCTACCAATCCAATCCCTGCGTATCCCGTTGAAGTTCTCGATGTCTGTGGTTTCGATATCGCTGTGGCAGGGGCTACCGTATATTGTTCCAAAGCCCTTGTGAACAGAAGTCTTATGAACAAGTTGGATCTAAGATATGAAAGATGGACGTGATATCGATCATGACCCCGATCGAAATCGGTGACTGGATATTCGGGCATGCGGGGTGGAGGCAGAGGCAACAGGGCGTGTCTGATAGCGGACTTTTGGAGCGTGGGTGGTGAAGGGTGGGTGACTGAAAGTGGTAGGCGGGATCTGAAAATAATTGCCGGAATACCAGTATATAATGGGCAATATTCGGTCTGCGGCGTGATACACGCTACAGATGACTACGTAGATGAGATAATCGTTGTAGATGACGGAAGCACGGACAACACATCGAAGCTTGCAAAACGAGCTGGTGCATCCGTGATAAAACATAAAACAAACCAGGGGAAGACTGCTGCGATCCAGACGATAATAGATGAGGCGATAAAGAGGGATGCAGATCTGCTTGTTCTACTGGATGCGGACGGACAGCACAACCCTGACGAGATACCGTCACTTATAAAACCGATTTTGGAAGATGGATACGAGTTTGTGCTGGGGTCAAGAAAGTTAAACGAATCGAAAAAGAGTGAGAAGAGACCGTTCATCCGACCGTTTGGCCAGTTTGTGTTAAAGACCGGTTTGGGCACGATAACCGAAAAGACGTATACTGATCCGGAATGTGGATTCAGGGCACTTTCGAGACATGCGATGGAGGTGATGGAATTTAAGGGCAAGGGGTTTTCAGTGGAGGCTGAGATGATACGTCTGGCAGAGGCGCATGGATTGAAGTCGATAGAAGTGCCGATGACGGAGATCTATGTCGAGAATGGATCAACACTGAATCCGTGGAGGCATGGATTTGGCAATTTGGGAACGATCATCTCATGGATCGCTGAGAAGAGACCGCTCTTCTTTTTTGGAGTTTTTGGGGCAGTTTTTACGGTTATCGGGTTACTGCTGGGTGCAAATGTCCTGTATATCGTCAATACCAGTGGAGAGATTGTGATTGGATCCGCGCTTGCGTCGGTGTTGTTTGTTATTATTGGTGTGTTCAGCGCGTTTACAGGATTGATATTAAACGAGATTAAAAGAGGGAAGGGACAGAGATGAAGAGAATTGCAATAGTTTTAGGGACGAGACCTGAGGTGATCAAGATGTCGCCGGTGGTTGGGACGTGTAGGAGTCGGAAGGGCACGGGGCTGGACTATTTTATGAGTCGTACGGGGCAGGATTGTTCTTGTGATATTGGCTGGGTGTTCTCTGGGGGGCTTGGGCTGCCGGATGCGAGGTATAACCTGGATGTCGGGGCGGGGGCATGGGGGCGAAGGCATGGGGCGCAGACGGGAAGAATGGTGGCGGGGATGGCATGAAAGCAATTATGGATTCCGACTCGTTGATTAAACTGACAAAAGCAAAAGCCAAAGAGGTCGTTCTGAAGAACATTGAGGCATATATTCCACCAAAAGTGTTTGAAGAGGTTATAAAGATACCGAAAGAGGAAGGTTATCCAGATGCGTTTATAATTGAGGAGAATCTAAAGAAAGGATTATTAGCAATTGGAGAATTCAAAGAATATCCGCAGGTAGAGGAGATGATAACCAGATTGGGGATGGGGGCTGGTGAGGCGGATGTGTTTAGATTGTATAAATCCGGAGTTTTTGATATCATTTCAAGTGATGATGGCAGGTTCTTGAAGATAATCGATGCTCTGGATGGCACTATCTAAAAACCCAGTGATAGTCAAACTTTCCATTTTATCGTCTAATGTTTTTGTTTCTGTCGCATCCAACCAAAAACCATGAAAATAACCAATTCAGTAGAAAAGAACGGATATCCGCAGCTAATCCAAGATTGCAATGCATCAACGATTAAAGAGATTCTGGAAAGAGTGCTTCATTCTATCACTAGAAAATTCGATTGTGCCGCTCTGGATATCCCCTATATGACCCCATCTGCGCTTATCATATACCTTTTCGATAAGGAAATGTTGTCGAGGGTTGATGCAAAAACATATATTAACAATTTGAAAGAAATGGTCTCTGATGAAGAATATTATCTGGCAATACGAGAGGTTGAATGAATGGAAACAAAAACCGTGCGTCTGACCGGAGATTTGTTAAAGGGTGTGTCATACAGGACGATGGTGGAAGATGTGGACGAATCCACGGCAATTAGACAGTTAATACGGCTTGGTGTGGAGTGGTATGCAGTAAAACTCTATAAGATTGGGAAAATAACACTCCCGGAGGCTGCAGAGTTGTCAAATGTCAGTTTAAGGCGGATGCTTTCTATACTGGAAGAGCATGGTGTAAAAGGGAATGTTACGATGAAGCAGCAGATAAAGGCGCTGGATTACGCCAGGAATCTATGATAAATTCTCGTGGGGGGATAGATCGATGACGGGTAAGATCTGCATCATTATTGGCACACGCCCGGAGGTGATCAAGATGTCGCCTGTGGTGCGGGCGTGCGAGGGCTCGGGGGCGGAGTGGTTTATGGTTCACACGGGGCAGGGGTGTTCGCGTGATGTGGGTCGGGTGTTCTCTGGGGGCTTGGGCTGCCGGATGCGAGGTATAATCTGGATGTCGTATAATCTGGATGTCGGGGTGGGGGCAGGGGGGCATTGGAGTTGTCAAACGATAGTGCCTCTGGCGGCTGGCTGTTATGTTGATGACGTGATAGATAGATTCAGGACGAGTTGTTGCATAAGATGAAGAGGATGGATAGGTGAAAATAGGAGGCGAGAATAAGAATGGAAGACGCCAAAACGATAACGATAAGCCCCAGGATTTATGCGGAATTGAACGCCTTTATGGGTATTCTCAGTGATCGATTGAAGAGGCGCGTCTCGATCGATGACGCGCTCGAAAATTTACTACCACGTGCACATAGAAACAAGCCAAGCGATTTTGCGGGTGCATGGGTAATGAGCGACGAGGAGGAGGAAGAGATTAAGAAGAGTCTTAAGGAGTTGTGGCGAAGATAACCGCAAGTTTAGAACGCAACGGGAACATGATAGATATACGGGATCTGCTTATCGCTTCGATCGCTCTGGTTAATAGCTATGGAGTTTTGACAAATAATGTAAGGCATTTTGATAGGGTAAAGCATTTGAGGGTGATTGCTGGCAGAGCAAATGATTATGACTGAGCAATTCGTTGAGACGTAGATTTAGGGGAGGTTATGGATGAAGACCTGCGTAATTATTGGCACACGCCCGGAGGTGATCAAGATGTCACCGGTGGTGAGGGCGTGCGAGCGGCGGGGGCTGGACTGGTTTGTGGTTCATACCGGGCAGCATTACCCGTACAACATGGACCGGGTGTTTTTTGAGCAACTTGGGCTGCCGGATGCGAAGTATAATCTCGATGTTGGGTCCGGGTCAGGGGGTATGGAGCAGACAGGGAAGATGCTTGAAGGGAAAGATATTTTAGGTCCGAAAAACACATATTAAATTGGAAAAGAAGGGATCAAGATGGAATCCGAAACGAGAAGAGTTATATATCCTGTTATGGCGATCACGCAAGAACGTCTATCAGATAGAGGTGTGAAAGTATCGCAAAAGGAGTTGATGTATGTGATCACTGAATTCATCGCCAAAAATGAGGAGGAATTACTAAGGATGGTGCAGGAGAAGAGAAGGAGCTATGATGCGAATTTGAGAAAGTGGTTGAACACCCCTGTTGAGGTCGAGAGAACCGATGCACTAAAGGAGCATGATTTGGTGGTGTGATCTTGTTTATCGATAGTGTTGTGTGGATCGGTGCTAAATTAAAACGGGACCAGTGGCATAGAAAGTCAGTTCCGATCATAAGAAAATTCCTCGATAAGGAGATTGAAAAGGCATATATTACAGATTATATCGTCTTAGAAACGGTGAATTTTATTTTGAGAAAAGGCAGTTTCGATGCGGCACTGGAGACATTGAATCTCTTTGAGTACCATGAAAGGATTGAAATCGTAAATATCGATGAAATGTCCTTTGCTCGCGCTTCTGCGATCTTTAAGAGATATCCCGGGTTGTCAATCACCGATGCATCAACGGTGGCGGTAATGGAGGATCTGGGAATAGCGCAGATTTACACGTTTGATGAGGGTTTTGATAGGATAGAATGGATTGGGAGGCTGGAGTGAATCGATGACGGGTAAGATCTGTATCATTATTGGCACACGCCCGGAGGTGATCAAGATGTCGCCTGTGGTGCGGGCGTGCGAGGGCTCGGGGGCGGAGTGGTTTATGGTTCATACCGGGCAGAGGTGTTCGCGTGATGTGGGCCGGGTGTTCTCTGGGGGGCTTGGACGACAGGGTTATGAGGACGTTAAGATATGAAGACGAGTGAACTATTGATAGCAGGTGGAGCCGGTTTTGTCGGCAGGAATCTTGTAAGGGTGCTTCAATCCAGTGATTACGAGATGGGAATGATAACGGTTGTGGATAAAGACAGAAAGAATCTAGAGTACGTGAAGAAGTTTGGTGTGAAAGCGGTTCAGGCAGATATGGATGAAAAAGGAGATTGGTTTGACGAATTCAACGGAAAAGAGATGGTCATCAACCTTGCAGCACAGATCTCTTCTCCTTCTTATGATGATTTCCACAGAAATAACGTCGTTTCTACGGAAAATATTATCGAAGCCACCAGAGCAGCGGACATTGGTAGGATTATCCATTTCAGTTCTGCTGCGGTTCTCTCCATTCGAAAGGACGACTATGCCAAAAGTAAACTGGAAGGGGAAGAGATGGTTAAAAAGAGCGGGGTCGAATATTGCATATTACAGCCGTCTCTTATGTATGGTCCAACCGATGACAAAAACATAGGATACTTAATCAATTTTGCCAAGAAACTCCCATGTTTCCCGATCCCGGGTCATGGGAAATGGCCCAGACAGCCGATCTACATCGACGACATCTGTTATCTCGTTATTTCGATTATGGATAACTTCCCACACAATAAAGTTTACAGCGTCAATGGAAGGGAGGTTATCTACTTCAGGGATATGATAAAGATCGTTCTCAAGCAACTTGGAGGATTCAAGTTTAGAGTCTTCCTCCCCATCAGCTTGTTCAAGTTTCTCATGATGAGCTATCAACTACTGGCTGGAAGAACCCAGTTCACATCCGATCAGGTTGATTCCCTCACTGCTGAAGAGGTGTTTCCGAACTATGCATGGTGGGATGAGTTCGGTATTGATATCACATCCTTTGATGAAGGGGTTAGGAGGATGCTTGAACTATGATGGGGGAAAAGATACTTGCAGATTATGACAGGGAAGCGGACGTTCTTTGTATAAATTTTACCTATCCGCCCGAAGCAGTAGAACATAATGAAGATGAGAGGGGGCTCATCAGGAATTGTAATGAGCGTGAAGGTGTCGTGGGGATAACAGTGATTTCAGCGAGTGGATTTGCGGAGAGTAGTGACAGAGGTTAAAATGATGAGTGATAATATCTCGGAGGTCATCCCGGTAAAAAACGAGGAAGCGAAGATTATGCAGTGCCTTGAAGCGGTCTTCTCTCAATCCCTCAAGCCGCATGAGGTGCTCGTGGTCGATGGACATTCGACTGATCGGACGGTGGAGCGGGCGAGGGAGTTTCCGGCCAGGGTGGTTTATGAGGATTATGGAACAGTTGGTGGAGCGCGGCAGGTCGGGGTTTTGAGTGCAGAGAGTGGGATTGTGGCTTTTACGGATGCTGATTGCGTTCCTGAGAAAAATTGGTTAGAAGATGTCGTAAAGGAATTTGATGAGGGTATTGTCGGTGTGGGGTGTGGGATAAAAAATGATGATGACCTGGTAGCTATATCAGTAGTAGTTCCGGTATACAATGGTGAGAAAACGATAAAGAAGACAATAGAAGCGTTGCTATCGCAAAAAACAGAAAAAAAATACGAAATTATCATTGTCGACGACGGTTCTACAGATAATACCCCCAACATTATTAAAAAATATCCCATAAAAACAATCACTCAAAAAAATGCAGGGCCCGCAGCAGCGAGAAATATCGGTTGGAAAGCCTCGTCGGGAAAGATAGTAGCATTTACAGACAGCGACTGTGTCCCCATTCCGGATTGGATCGAAGCAATAAGTAAACACTTCAATGACCCCGCTATAGGAGGAGTTGGCGGCACATATAAGATGGAAAATATAGGAAACATTCTTGCAACCTATATCGGAGAAGATATAAAATTTAGGCATGACCGACTTGGAAAGGAAATAGAAGCAGTAGGAACGTTCTCTGTCGCATTTCGGAAGAATTTACTCGAACGGGTTGGTGGATTTGATGAAACATATAAAAAGGCTACCGCGGAGGACTTTGATTTATGTTTTGCAATACGTAAAACAGGGCATAAAATAATATACGAGCCAAATGCGATTGTGGGTCATTATCACAAGGAAAGCTTTTTAAAATATATAAAGAGTCAGTTCTGGTTTTCAGTTTGGAGAATATATTTATATGATAAATATAAATGTATGGCAAAAGGTGATCGGTACACGCCAATAACAACATTAATCCAAGTACCGGTAACATTGTTATTTTTATTGAGTTTAGTATTGGGTGTTTTTATCGAAAAATTATTTATAATATCGATATTTCTTGTAGGTGTTCTTCTTATGTTAACTATTCCATTTATAAGCTATGAGATACGAAAGAATCCATTGATTGCGGTAATAGGGGTATTTATGCAGTTTATTAGAAACATCATCTGGGCAGTTGGTTTTGTCGGTGGGTTGGTTAATTTGTTTTATTTAAAGTTTGAAAAATGCAAAAAAAGAAGACGTGGTAAAGAACATGTTATTAAGCTGGTGGATAGTACAACATGAGACTATGAAAATTATGATGGGTATAAATTGGAGGTTTTTGGTGATGGTAAATTTTGGGAGTGGAGTGCAATGAACATTTGCATGCTATCCTCTGAATTCCCCCCCGATCTCGGCGGTATAAGTACGTACGTCCATAATTTATCAAAAAAATTGATAGAACGGGGGCATACTGTCACAGTTATCACGCGGGGGACATACAGAAAAACATATCAGGAAAAGATAGATGGTATCTCTGTACATCGTGTGCGGTTCATACCATCATATCCTTCTCCATTCAAGTTACATGGATTGTTCGTGAATAAATCATTTAAGTTATTGGAACCAGATTTTGACGTAGTACACGTACATGGAACACTCGTGCCGGTCATCCATACATCATTGCCAGTCATATTTACCTCACATGGTACTTCCAATAAGGATATTGACAATATGCCGATGAAAAGTTTTCACTTTTATGTTGTTAGTCTTATGCGCAGGCAATTATTTAATGCAGAAAAAACGATTGTAGGAAGTGCAGATGTAATTACTTCGGTGTCACATTCGTGTGCAAAAGAACTGAAAAAAGACCATGTAGTAAATAAAAAAATTACAGTTGTGAATAATGGTGTAGATAGTAACTTTTTCATTCCCATTGAAAATAATAAAAAAGAAAATTATATATTATATACTGGGAGATTGGAGACAAGAAAAGGATTGATTGATTTCATTGAAAGTGCGAAATACGTATGTCGAAAATATGTTGATATTAAGTTTATCTTAACTGGTAAAGGCACGATTAAAAATTATCTGGAGCGAAGAATTGATAGTTTCGGTTTGAAAAAAAACTTCTGCTTTACCGGGTTTGTGGATAGGTCAATGCTTCTTGAATACTATCAAAATGCAGCTATTTATGTTCTCCCATCATATTATGAAGGACTGCCCACAACTTTGCTCGAAGCGATGTCATGCGGAATACCCTCAATCGCGACAAATGTAGAGGGGAGTTCTGAAGTGATAATCGATGGTGAAACAGGTTTGTTAGTTCCTCCGAAAGATCCTGAGAAATTAGCAGAAGCAATAATAATGTTATTAGAGAATAAGGTGTTACGAAACAGATTGAAGATGAACGCAAGAAAATATATTGTAGCTACTCATGATTGGGAGATTATAACAGACAGAATAGAAAAAGTGTATGAAAAATGTGTAACTAAATAGTAGTAAAAATATAACATGAGCCGGATAATTTTGTCGCAAAATCTAAAAGAAGATCGTATCGATGAGCATGTCCGGGTGGCGTAAAGTAGGTGATAAGATGGAATTCGCGAAGTTTGGTGGCGAGAACAGAATCATTAAAATCGTATCCACCATCGCTTTTATTTTTATCGCAATATCTTTAGATATAATTGCGAAAACTTCTCCAACTGTTGGCTACGAAGTATCAATTTATAACGCCTACCCCTCCTACTTTTGGTTTTTAGTTATAGCTAGTATTGCTTGTGGCATTGGGATACTGTTGTACCAGGCTTTTGCTCAAGAAAAATCCCGATGGTGGGTTCTTGGACTTGTGATAATTATCTTAGTCAACACCATTTTTCTGCTCATGCCTGAGTTTAGAGGGTATTCCTTCTATGCGCGAGGGGAGGACACACTCACACACGCCGGATACATCAGAGATATTCTAAATACTGGGCATGTAGGTGAAAGCAATTACTATCCAATCGAGCACATATTGGGTACAAACTTAATCCAAGTATCTGGAATATCGCTAGAAGATGTTTCTGCTCTATTTTTCGTCCTTTTTTCTGGAATGTATATTATTACTATATATCCTTTGGCCAAAAGCACTAGTAAGCACTCGGGTCAAGTTCTATTAATAGTTGCTTTCGCCTCACCTTTAATATACAGTTTTTTTCATGTAAACATTTCTCCCAATATTTTTTCTTTGTTTATGCTACCATGTTTGTTGTATTTTTATCATAAAAGAGAGTTAATCCCATCAAATCGCATGGAAAATACTATTGCGGTGCTTATATTGGCGTTTTGCATTGTTTTTTTCCATGCCGTTACCACACTCTTCACCATAATTGTTTTTTTTGTATTTGGGCTTGCTTATGCTCTGTACTCCAATTTTATTGTCCGCAGACTATCTGAGCATAGGCAATATGGAATTGTCGGTAAGAATTTTCTTAGAATAACTTTTATCCTGTTTATAGCTTTTTTCATGTGGTATTTCTCGTACTCATCTATCTGCAATAGTTTCAGAAGAGTTGCCGACTGGTTAATCTATCAGATTGGCACTCCTTTGTTCGATGCACAACTTGAAACATTGAGAGAAACTGGACCTACATGGTCTCAAACTTTTGAACTTTTTGTGAATAGGTATGGCGCTATTTTTTTATTGTTGCTACTTTCGAGTATATGTTGTATATATGTGATTAGGAAAAGTTTGTCAAAAGCACATAATATAGGACCCATGATGTTTACATACGCAATTCAATTCACGATTGCTCTTTTCATTAGTGTTATAATGCTATTTGGTTATTTTTTCGAATATAATCCCGTCAGAGTTTTTAGGCTTCCTTTACTAATGGGTACAATTCTTAGTGGGTTGGTGGTTTATGATTTCGTTAGCGGATATACTAGGAAGAAGTCTAATAAGAGAAACAAGTTGCGCCAAAGGTTATTCATAATAGTAATTTGGATGACCATAATGGTCATGGTTACGCTAAGTTTTGGGAGTGTTTATAATTCACCGAGAGTGTATCTGCCAAATTCTCAGACCACCTCAATGGACCTAGTTGGCACAGAATGGCTGGATAAATCGAAAAGTCCTGATATTCGCATAATTGTTAGTCGATGGTCAGCACATTCTCTGCACCGATTCGAAGATTATAATTTTGGAATAGATTCCTCCCCTACCGTCAAAGTAGGAATAATCCACGAATATCTTCCTTCGCACTTTGGTTATGGTGGGAATAGCTCAGTTGTAGAATCTTTAGGTTTTCGAGATATGTATGTAGTCATCTTCCAAGTAGATAAAGTAATAACGATGTTTGTCCCAGAGAATGTTGGATCAAATATAGATCAGTGGACGGAAGAAGATTTTGCCAAGCTAAAAGTCGATCCTACTGCAGTACATGTCTATGCTAATGGTGAATTTGATGTGTGGGGGGTATATGGCGAATTTTGATTAACCTATTCGTACGTGTTTAGCCGCTCAGCCTCGCCCTCATCATCTGGAGACTGTTGAATCCCTGCTGTGCCCACGTTGCCAGCACTGTCATGATCCGCTCGTGAATTGACGTCCCTTTTCTATTACGCAGTGTTCCCACGATCTTCCGCTGGACGACATGCTCAGCGATTTGAGCCCTTTCTGCTCTGTTATTGGTCGACTCCACGCCTGGATGAGTGACAAACGTGAACCAGTAATCAAAGCCATTTTCAATCTTGCCGATGAGCTTTTCCACCTTCTCGCTTCCGTATTCTCTCTTGAGCCATCGTTTGAGCGTTGCTTCCGCATTATGTGACAGCTTCTCCCGAGTTTCGGGAGGAGGATCATTCTCCAGCGCGTCAATCAGTTTTTCATGGAGTCTCCCCGAGTGCTCTGTGTAAAGGAACCGCCTCCGCAATCTTCTCGGTGAGATCCTTTGATTCTCGAAGTAGATGTGCCCAGCAACGCTGGATACGGTTTGTAAATTTGGCGTACGGTTTCCAGCCGTCACACACGATCATTCCCTTGAATCTCCTTGTCAGAACCTCTACCAGGACTTTTGTGCCCCGACTCTTCCGAATCACGACAAAAGTCTCTGCGGGGGTGGTGAATGCCCATATCCAGTGTTTCTTTCCCTGAACTCCGATTGAAGTTTCGTCCACATGCAGAATCGGAGCGTTACGAACTCGTTCCAGAATTGCGTCATATTCCGATTGAACCGCATCAGCAGCACGGCGAGTGAGATCGAGTATCGTAGCAGGACTGATGTCCAATCCATAGTGCCGTATCAGCGCGTTCCGGATCTTCCGGTGTGGCAGCCTATCTTCATATTTCAGCAGTGCCGCCTGAGCAATCGTGTTGTTACCGAATATACCTTCTTTTGGACAACTCGAATCGGTTGCAACGACTTCTTTCTGGCAGTGTGGGCAGGTGTAATGTGCAATATTGTATTCGGTGACGATAACAGGCTGTGGTTCCGGAATCTCCTCGATAACCTTCGTTTCCACGCTGAACGGCTCACCAAGCTCAGTTCCAAAGTACAGGACACCGATCTTTCGTGACCTCCACCTGTCTATCAGGCTTTGCAGGAGGTCTCGTCACACCCTTATGTCCTTTCTTCTGCCCCGGCTTCTTCCACCGCCTTTATCTGGATCTTTTTTGCGCTTGCCGCCACGCTTCAGACTTGGTGGGGTATGTGCGTTCTCATACATAGCCAGTTGGCAACGAGCTCCTTTATGCATACCTTAAGCGACTCATTCTCATGCTTAAGTTGGTCAATCACGTCTCGAAGTTGTTTGATGATCTCGTCCTTGTCCATCGTCCTCTTAGAAGACTATTACAGTAACAATATAGAAGTTTTGTGGTCGAGGATGGGTTTTAGATCGATCTGGAAGAACAGTGTGATGGGTGGTTATGTGGGGGAGCTAAACACATACCAGTAAGTTAAATACGACGGAATCCTATTAATTAAAAAGAAATTAGATGGACTTGTAGACGAGTTTGGTGATAAAATGGTAAATAAAAATCTATTCGTGATAGGCAGTGAGCATCTAAGGAAATGGGAACTCAAGTCATTTCTATGCGGGTTTATCTTTTTTAGCATATCTAGGAGGAACTTATGTGTAGATAATTTAAGATACGTAATTGCAAAGATGCGCAATAAGGGGGTAGATTACACTAAAGTAAAAGTAAATGATAATTTAATGTATATAAATTTTAAGGATAATGGAATCTCTAAGGAACTTTATATCCACCGGAAAAGAGAGCATTTTTCAACTGAATTCATAAAAGAAATTATTAGCGAAGACGAAATCATAATTGATATAGGAGCTAATATTGGATACTATGCCTTATTAGAGTCTCAATTGGCAAATAAGGGAATGGTGTATGGTGTAGAGCCCATACCTTCAAATATGAATTTATTGAATAGAAATATAGAATTGAATAATCGCAAGAATTTTTCTTCTTTTCAATGTGCTATAAGTGATAAAAATGGTGAAGCGAAAATGTATGTGTATGACAAATGTAATTGGTGTTCCTTCACAAAAGATCCAGGCGGTAATATAATAGATGAAATCGAAGTTCAAACAATGACGTTAGATAAGTTTGTGGAGTCTTGTGTCTGTCAAGATCCTACGTTCATTCGAATGGATTCTGAAGGACATGAATATCAGATAATCAAAGGTGCAGCTAACATTTTTAAAAAAAATAATCCACTAAAATTATGTATAGAATTGCACCCCCACTTGATGCCAAGGAAAAACATGGAAGAACTGATTAACAATCTAAAACAAAGTGGTTTCAAAGTGATGGCAATATTTTTAGATTCAACCCCCTATAACTATAAAAATATTAATACAATAAATAGATTGTGTAGAGCAATGAAAATTCCTGAATTTGGGTTTGCAGGCAATAGTTACGAAGATATATACAAACTATTAAAAGAGAGATGCTACGCACCCATTGTTTTTTTTGAAAGAGGAAAAGCATAATATAAATTCAAAGATAACTTCAAACCCACCCATTCCTCCACACCATCACCCCCACGTACACGCTCCCAACCACATTCCCCACCACCCACGCATACCCCACCCCAATAACCCCAAATATAGTCATAAACACATACCCAAGCCCAACCACTAGCCCACAGATCACCCCACTCAGAACCACAATCCCACGCACATCCTTCTGAATCCTCTTGATCGCAAAATAAACATAATTCACCCCGATAAACAAACTTGCTACAACCATCACCCGCAGCACCCCCAACCCACCTCCGGCATAATCCTCCCCGATCACTCCAAGCGCTACGCCACCGCAAACATACAGCACAGCCGCAGCCGGAACCAGCAGCGAAAAGATAACAATCAGCGACTTTACAACGGTTCTTTTCAATGCCGCACCATGGCTGCCCTCAACAAAGAGCGATATGCTGATCGCATTCGGTATCATGAAGAGCAGAGACACTACTGCAAACGCGATATAATAATACGCCGCCTGCTCGGCCCCGAGCATGTTCAGAACCATAATCGGTATTATCATATTCGGAGCCGCCATGAAGATGCCCACAAGATAATTACCGGCAGAGAAATGAAATGCATCGTTCAGAAAGCCACGATCAACCACAAGCATAGGTCTGATCCCTAAACTTATTAGAAAAACAACTGCAATCGAAAGCGCAAACAGAAACGATATTCCGACTGCGCTGAAGATGCCGATTGCTCCGAGTGTGGTGAGGGGGATTAAGAAGATGACTCTTGAGCCGACGACAATGCTCTGAAAAAACTGAAACTCAGCTTTTCGTATTGCGACAAACGAGATTCCAGTTAACGCGGTCACAGAACTTGCTGCAAGGAAGATTAAAAAGAGTGATGCGTTCTGCGGCGATTTTAGAAGATCAAGTTCTGGCGAAACTGTATCCACACCTGCGATGAATATCGTACCGAGTAGAACCGCGAAAAATGTTGTTACGAGTGCAGATGTACTGAATGTCCTACTCTTATCATTTGTCGGGAAGAATCTGATAACCGAGAAGTCCAAACCTAATCTGGAGAGTGAGACGAGCAGAGCCATTAAGGAGATGAGCGCAGCTGCGATGCCAAAGTCTTCCTTCAGATATAACTTTGCCGCAAGCATCCAGAAGATGAAGCCGAAGCCTGCGCTTGATATGTGTGTGAGCACGATGAATAGAGAGTTTCTGAGGAGATGGTCATGGAAGCAGTGGTTCATCTCTGCTCTGGTTTTTGGCATTCTGATTTTCATGCAACTCCGTCACACGCACAATTTTCACGGCTTCCAAACTATGAGCCACTCAACCCGCTCAAAATATTTGTCGTTGGTTGTGATGTTTTTGATCCTGTGTTTTTTCATTATTGCGAAATGCATAGCATCATTCGATAACGAACCATATTTTTTAGAATACTTCAAAGCAATTCCAAATACCTCCTTGGTCATTTCAACAATTTTTAAATTTTCAATCGCGTTAATGTTCAGTACAACATCCCATGCTTTGTTCAGTTCTCCCATAATTGCCCAATTCTTCTTCAAATACTTCATTGTACAGTGTGTATTTACCCCTATTAATGTGTTCTAAGAAACTATTGTGTGGTTCAGCATATTCCCAGTGATCAAAAATTTGGTAATGTCCTAATCCAAGATAGTTAATTGGAAATAGAAAAATTCGTGTCATGTCCACAGGTGATCTGCCAATCCCTCTAACATTGCAGGGGAACTTCTTCTTTTGAACCCGTTTATGAAATTCCAATAGAATTGAAACAGTTGGAGCGAACATTTCAGCATCCACCTCCGTTTTGAGAAACATTTTGTCTTCCGTACCAACCTACCAATCCTTTCCCTGAGTATCCCGTTGTAGTTCTCGACGTCGGTGGTTTCGTACATGTTCAATATCGTGTGGAATTTTTGGATAGAAATTTGCAAAACCACCACTGGCCGCCAGTTCCCTAAACCCAACAATAGTGATTTACCACAACTTATTGAGCAAGTACGTGGTTTCTATATCGCCGGGATCCGGGTTACCGTATATTGTCCTTTTCTCCTTGCGGACGACTCTTCCATTCTCCCTGATCTTTACAAGCTGCCCATAATCGATACAGGTATCCACATAATAATCCGGTAAAACATAAGTGTAATCGTCGTTTCCATCGGTGAATACCTCCATTTTAGTCTGCGGAGACGGCTGCTCCGTTCTTTCAGATAGCTTCTCTATCATTCTTCCACAAGTCTCCTGGGTCCATTTCCCAACTGAAAAAGCCACAAAGAAGTATGTGCTTCACTTTATGCAGGTGTAGATCCATGCATCACCCTCTTCAGTCCAATTCGGGCTGCCGGGCTCAATATTTTTTTGTTTTTTTGATAAAGCTCCACAGTTCATCGCATTCGAATGGGGTAAGCCCGAGGGTCTTTATGAGATACTCATTCATCTCTGCCGCATGTTCAGCCATATCCTCCAGCAATCTACCTATCGTGTCCCTATGGTGACCTGTGATCCGCTCGATACTCCGTAACCCGTTCTTCTCTACCAGATGCTTGCAAATATTGATTATTTCACTTTCGGGCAGTTGTTTCCGGTATAACGGAGTGCCCTTCGTTTCCATGAAATAGGTTTCGCAATGCTTGCAGTAATACCTCTGATGGCCGGTACTCTTGTACTTACCGCTTTTGATAATGTCTTTCCCAGCTTCTTTTCGGTAATAACGACACCGGGGGTTCTGACAAACAACATCGATTTTTCCTCTTGGTCGCGCCATGGTGTTCACCAAGAGAATGGTTCCGTTGCATACTATAATAGACCTGTTGCGAAACAACACCCACTACACGAATTATACGCCCCAACCCTCCATACGACTCCCTCGATTTAGCAGCGTTTGAGGTGGTAATTCCACAATCCACAGGATATTAACATAACTTTATCATCAAACTCCTCTTTTTTGTTGCGAAACTTATCAGAAACTATCCTGAACCGCTTAACACCCCCAATAGCGTGCTCCACGAGGACTCTGAAACCACTGACAATCCGGTTCCACGCCTTCGCATCGTCGGTCAATTCTTTTCCTTTCGGCTTTTTCTTCGACATCATGACGACCGCATCGGTATAATCCTTTTCAACGCCAAGAAATCCCAAATCCATCCACGAAACCACATTTCTTGCAAATATTCCATACGGCGGTGGAAATTTCATCCTTGAACATCCGATAATCATGCTTTTTACCCTCCATAGTTGGGCTTAAATAGCCAATTCGTCTTTTCTTGTTGGAGATGATTATATTCTTCCGGGTATGCATCTTCTTCTTGCCGGAGTAGTTTTTCTTCTGCTTCTCGTTGTCTTTTGGTCTTTGGATTGGTCTCTCGGTGCCGTCGATGAACAGATCCCTTACGTCGGGAAATATCGCAAACAACTCTTCTACAGTCCTTATTTTTCGCTTTGGTAACGTTGTCTCCCTACTGAGCGCTTTCTCCAATGCCAGTGTTAATTTATGGATATTACGGTTTGCATTCGATCTGTTAAGATCAAATACGAATCCTAAGATATCAAAAGTTGGATAACACTTGAAATAGAAGAGCGTGAAGAATAACTTCTCCGCGTCACTTTCTAAATTTCCTATTCTTCCGCCACCAGGCTTCCTTTCTCTACCCCCAAGTTTAACTCCTGTTTCATACCTAATCCACGCTTCATTTTGAAGTTCTTGTCCGAAACTACCCGTCGGTTTGTTAAATTCGGATGCAGATAATCCAGTCATGGCTTTCAGCAGTCTATCGTCATTTAACGCTCGATCGAAGTTTAGCATATTTCATGAGATATATCTCACTTAATTTAAAGCTTTTTGGTTGAAGTGGACGCTAATTGGCAACAAGTCTAATAAACTATCGTAAATTAGGACACTACCAAAAATCTTCGCTCAAGATCTCAACCAAAAACTGATTTTCCTCTGGAAGCCTGCATCTACGCAGATGCGCGATTGTGGCAAGCGAAACCGTGAACACCGACAGAACAATTAGTGTCGGTATCAACCGAATCCCAAAAGGCGTGTAATTCAGTGCCAGTCCGAGCAACGGCACAACTGCGATGCTCAACCCAAAACTAAGTGCGATCCGCTCAATCCCATCCAGGTCATCCTGCCCCGGAAACAGTGCCGCAATCAACGAATATCCGGGAAGGAAAAGCACCAACAAAAGACCAAGTAAAAGTCTCACTGACGTTTCGTTCAGTGGTGAGACCAGAACAAACGGTATGCATAAAAACGTGAGTAAGATCACAAGTGCAAGGTCTTTTTGAAAGTTTAGCATAGTCTGCATCTTTTTTTCACCTTGTTTCATTGGTATCAACGTTGAAGTCGATGATGTATTCGGTTTTGTTTCTTATCGTGATACCTTCTTAATCCTTTGCATGCGCTTCCAAGTTGCATAGTAAATCTGACGGGGTTGGTCATTGTCGTGGAGCCAAAGAACATTCCAACCACAAAAAACCCGCCCCAGTGTCATTTACCATTTTTACCGTATCACGGACTGATTTTATACACCAGTGTGTCATACGGATGTAATTCTATAAGTGCGATATACATTTTTCCATCTTCTGCACTCTGTGTAGATGTAATGTTCGTTACTAGTTCTTTGACTTCCACGCTAGTTCCATCAAAACCAAGTTTTGACAGGCCCACAGATAACACGCCACTTTCTGTCATGGAACTGCGGCTGGCAACGGTATAGTATAAACACTCACTTAGATCACCATATCGTTCAAATTTTATATCGGGATTATCGCACGCCGCATACGGTATCGGCTCCCAGCCAGCAGCCGATATCTCTCTGATTATTGGAATGCATTTTTTGAATAGGTCGCGATCTCTTTCGTAGAATGTATCGTTATTCCAATATCGATTGTTTCCGTATATTTCTTCTGGTGACACAATACCGAAGGTTGGGAACATACCATAGAACATCTGCTCATCCATGTAATTTTCTACCTCATTATGAGTGATTGGGTCATCTCCATATTGTTCCCAATGTAATAAATTGGAATTTGTTTTTTGATAACTCATTGTGCGACGTAGCGACATATCACTATCACTTCTTTTTATATGCCAGACTTCACCGCCTAATACGTCAATTAGATGTTCATAATAAGAGTATGCGTTCGGGAATATGTTCGCATTGACAAGTTTGTCCATATTGGTCATGTTTTTACGTATCGATGCAAGATATTCATATTGAGATAATGTGCCCAACAACACAGGTTGCTTGGTATTATAACTGAATACTAGTGGATAATCGGTGTATTCCCAATGTTCTCTTCTATAGTTTTCAATTTCTGGCCAGCACCAATTACTGTGGAGTGAGTCCACGTAAAATCCACTAGATGGATAATCGCTTGCATTATATGTCGATTCAAAACTATGATTTTCAACTAAATTGATATCACTGTCACTTTCATGCAATTCAACATCATCAAACCAGAATGTGCCATACCCACTATAGATGTTAGCATATACACGTACATACGCGGTATCCGTGGTTGTTGTGAACGTTGCAGTTTTTTCTGTCCAGTTGGTTGTTCCGAAACCGAAGTCCAAATTTTTCTGTGCTATCCATGTTCCATTGCTGTCGTACTCTGCTGCACGCACACAAGGAGAATAAGTACCGCCACAGTTCAGTGTCTTTCCCCAAACTGAGAAATTGTATTTTGTCGATGGTGTAACCGATATGTGATCGGTTATTAAACTACCAGACATTACATCAAATGTTCCCAGTATCTCAATTTTGCCTGCGTAATTGCCACTGTGTGCAATGGTATCTATCGAGAGATTTGAACCAAATGACCAGTGATATGCATAAAAGCCGCTCTCGTTCGATCGATCGTATTCAGCATAACTGATCTCACATCGGTTTGGAGATGGAATGTCTGGATCGGGATTTTCAGGATAATTCTGTTGCCATGTACCATACTCATGCCAGCGGTAGGGGTCATCCAAATGGTGATTTTTATTCTTATCATACGGTGCGGAGTTCAACACTGCTTCTGCTGCAAACTTTGTTATTACCACGTCTCTCCACATTCCAATACCGTTGTTGTAATCATCCATCAGTGCTACAATCTTCTCGTCGTAACTCGGTTCTGTGGAATTATCTCCAAAACTCCGCCACCAACCCCATGGTTCAGTGTATTGCATCGGATATATTCCATGCTGATGATCATAAACACGTCTTGATATGGGATGATAATGCGAGTCATCAAACGCAAAACCAAAATCACTCGCATTCGGTATATCTGATGTGTCACGCCGCACCCACAACCCCTCCCACTCATTCCTCTTCACAAAAAACTCCGGATACAGTTCATAATACTTCTTCGCGACCGCCCGAAACCCCCACTCTGGCCCGTCCACCTTGTACACAATAAACGTAAAGTTGGCATGTCCTGCCCCAATCTTATCAGTACAGTTCGCAAGCCCGAAGTCATACTCGATCGAATATCCTCCTGCACCAGTATCATACCCGATCCGGTAGATCCTCGGCACATCCATAGGAACAGCGAGACTCAAGCCCTGCGCATCTTCACCGACAAACGTGAACGAATATGTGTTCTGTGTCCGCATTTCCCCGATCTTGTACACATTCTCATACCGCACCCCAGATCCAATCGCCCTGCTCTCCCTGATATAATCGCCCCACTGCCATCCAGTGGCGTCCACAGGCAGAACATATTGCACCTGAATCGCCCGGTCCACGCCTCTCAGATCCAGCACATCGCCATGCACCTCAATATACCGGTCTCTCGGTATGTAATCGAATCTGAATGCAATATCCGAACTGGTCACGTACTGCGTGATGCTACCATCATAGTTCTTCTCAACCGCACTCACAAGCGGGATCTTCCCGGTCCCACACATTCCAAGCGTCACATCATCGACCCAGAACGTGCCGTAACTCTCCCAGATATTCGCATACACATAGAGTTTGCTGACATCAGAACTCGTGGTAAAACTGGTTTTCTTCTCCTCCCAGTCAGAATCCCTACCAAAAACTAAGTTGTGCTGTGTTATCCATCCGCCACTACCGTTAAGCTCCACCACACGGACTGTGGGCGAATAACTCCCATCAACACCGCTACTCTTACCCCGCGCTGAAAAGGTGTACACTGTACCCGGTTTCGCATCTATCAGGTCGGATTTCGGATAGCCGCTTTGCATATCTCCGGTTCCCGGGACATTGATCCGTATCGATCCCGGGCTATCATGTCCTTCTGACGCATCATAGACCACAGTCCCGGCGCGACTTACAAACGTCCAGTTCAGTGGCACATCACCACTCACAGTCTCGAACCCGGGATTTGCAATAAGGTTCTCTGAGATGGTTGAAGATAATTCCCTGAAGGAAAAGCCACCCGGCACGGACAGCATAGGCATCTCGACATCATCTATCGATACGCCGCTGACCGCTCCGCCCTCTGCAAGACTAAATTCGAGACCATCATACGCACGCACACTGAGTTCACCAGCATCCCCCGCCGCCGTCTCGCCCGTCTGATTGACCCCTGTCTCGCTCACATTCCCACCCACATCAACCGTCCGCACACCGATCTCGTAACAACTACCGGAATCAAGCCCGGTCGCATTGTAGAACGAATCCGGTGTGACTCCCATGTACGTCCCGTTCAGGTGAACCGTCACATAAGCGAATCGTACATCAGCAGGGTTTGTCCATGTCCAGTTGATCCACGTCCTGCCCGCGGTATACCCAAGATCACTGATGCCCGGAAGCGGTGCTTCATACACTTCCAGCGCCACATCCTTGACCTGGAACGTGCCGCTGCATTCCCATGTGTTCATAGACACATAGAATTCACTGACATTGGGGCTCGTGGTGAAGGTGATCTCCTTTTCCACCCAGCCATAACATCTGCTGAAACTCAAGTTGTGCTCTGTTATCTTTCTGCCACTACCGTCAACTTCCATCGCGGTGACGAGCGGCTCATAAGTCCCATTAAGATCGCTGCTGATGCCCCGCGCAGAAAGGATGTATGGTGTATCAGGTTCCGCCACCACCATATAGACGCCGGATGGAGCCACTCCACCCCCGCCCGCGCCGTCACTTCCGTCCACTGCATCCGGTTCATGCCATGCCGGCTCATGTTTCGGATCTCCGCTCTTTGCGCCGCCGGTTCTGGAAAAGCCTGCTTGTGCCGTGTCAGTGTTATCCGCTCCTTTGGCACCTTCAGCAGCATCAGAAACCGCACCCCCAGCGCGGCTTGCGGTTACGTTAACCCCGTGACCTGCAGCAAGACCCCCCGACCCTGCAGCAGATAACTCGTTATCTGTATGTGAAATCTGTTCGTTGGATGTGAATGCATCCGCAAAAGTTCCGGGTGTTAATGTGAATAGCAAAAGCGATATAGTCGCGATTGCCAGCAAATACCCGCTGTACTGGTAGTTATATGTGTTTTTTGGAAGTGCAGTGCTATACATGTCAGTAGCCTCCGTATCTAATCATCATGAGATGCGGCAAGGGAAAATGCCCCCACTCCCCCCCACACTTATCTCATGATAATAATGATTATGACATTCATAGTATAAAAAGTTAACGGTCACGCGTCATGTCAGCTAAAACCCCGTGTCGCGTCAGATAAAGCCCCGACCGTCGTCAGGTAGACGCGTCGCTACCGGTTTTGACGTGCCAGACATCATCCCGATTCAGGTTGTGGCAGGCAACAGACGCAATCCTGCACAGACACGATCCCGCCGTCTGCCGAGATGGACGATCTGAAAAGAGGCAGCTATCAAGAGCGAACGTGCGGTCAAGCCGCTGCAAGCGCATCACCTGGATCTGGTGTGTGGTTTGAAGATCAGGGATCGAGGATAAACCTCAAAAAAGCGTAACTACTCATGGGCACTGTCTGAAAAGCCAGTGATTTATCACCGCGGAATACGAAGTATCGCCGAAGGCCGAACGCGGAGGGCACAGAGTTTCGAGACTGTATAAGTCCTCTGCGTGGCTTTGCGCACTCTGTGGTAGAATCTAAGGGCGTGGCGATATCACTGGAAAAATCGAGAGTGCCTGATGCACATAAGAAGATGGATCAGGTTCTCGAAACATTGGAGGTGCTCATGGATGAAGCGACGTTGAAACGGTTAAAGCGGGGGGAAGAAGAACTAAAAGCAGGTAATTATGTAGATGCCGCGCCAGGAGAGATTGAAGAGATATTAAGGTGAGTATGTATAGAGCGCGTTTTTTAAAAACTTTTTTGAGGCAAGAGAAGAAGCTTAATGCAAATACGAAAGAGTGACTTATAAAAGCCGTTAAGGAAATTTTAAACGATCCCTATTCAGGAATTAATCTAAAAGGGGATTTAAGAGAATATTGGAAGAAAAGAGTTGGAAAGTATCGAATAATATATAAGATAGGTGAATCAGAAAAGATAGTGATTTTCTTTGACGTGAATTTGAGAAAGAAAGTCTACAATAGGTTAAAAAGGAGATGAAACTTCTTTCTTGTGATATTTCTTCAAACCCACCCCTCCTCCCTCCACACCATCACCCCAACGCACACGCACACGCACCCAACCCCATTCGCAACTACCCACGCATATCCAACCCCAACGACCCCAAACATCGTCATGAACAGATACCCCAATCCAACCAATGACACAAAAATCACCCCGTTCAGAACCACAATCCCCTTAACATCCTTCTGCACCCACTTGATCGCAAAATAAACATAATTCACCCCGACAAATAAACTTGCAACCACCATCGCCCGCAGCACTTCCACCCCGCCAGCAGCATAATCCGCGCCCCTTCGCGCACTCTGCGGTTATATTCTGTGTTTGGTTACAGTAATGCCTGCCCTTCGGGCATGGCATCGATAGAATCGAATCCTTCTGGGATTCTATTATGCCTCATGTCCTGGATAGTTCCTGCATAGTGAAGTCCCACGATAGTGGTTTAGGTACCTGAGTAGTTACAAAAAAGCTTAACAAGCCTCGGGCGGGAATTGAACCCGCGACCTCGTCCTTACCAAGGACGCGCTATACCGCTAAGCCACCGAGGCGCAGGTCTCTGATTGCTGCGGATTGATTATGAACATTTCGGTTCGCAGGGGGTGATTTTTTGTTATCTTCTGAAATGGGTTTTGGAAAAACCACAGAGAGCACAGAGAAAACAACAACTCTCTGTGCCCTCCGTGTCCTCTGTGGTTAATCTTCTTTGCCATAATCCATACCCACCCAGAAGAAATTAAAAAGCCACCGCGGGGGCGGGGGTGAGCAGTTACGTGGATCCTGGGATACAGTCATGAGAAAACCATTAATACCCGCGCAGTAACCATCAGTACAGATGACCCACCGTGTTGCGATCGTCTTTGACTCATCCGGTACGCTGATGCATACGTACAGGGTGGCAAAGGATATGGAGAGCGGAGGCACGCTCTATGATACAGTCACCCTGCATCTCGTCCGCGAGTCCCAGGCGCTCGTTGCAATCGATATACCTCCGGATGCGCTCCCAAACTATCCACCGGATCAGGTTCTGCCGCGTTTTCTTGCTGAGAACAAGATCGATATAAACATCGGCTGTGCAAGCGATGATATCACGACTGACGATGTCCGGAATATGTTAAAACGCGACTCGGGGGGTGCTCGCGTCTCTGATCTCCTGGACGTGGTATCAGCGGTGAGAGAGAAGTGTAAAGACGTCTTTTATAGCGGAACCGGATTCGTGATCGACGTGCCCACAGGAGCGATTCATTACGTGGTCTGTTCAGGCGGAAAACTCTTCGATGGTGCAGAAGCAACGATTGCAAAACTTGCAAATTGCGCAGATCTGTACATCGCATCCGGAGACAGTATGCGAAATCTATCAGTGCTCGCAGGTCGCCTGAAGATTCCGCATGATCATGTGGTCCCGGTTGCAACCCCGCACATCAAGGAACGTCTCATCACGGACCTCCAGAAAACTTATGACGCAGTCGTCATGGTCGGCGACGAGATTAACGACCTTCGCGCGATCAGGGCAGCAGATGTGGGCGTGCTGACGATGCAGCAGTGTTCTGATAAATTGCAGAAATTATGCGATAGCGCGGATATACTCATACCGGATATCTCGTCTCTTCCGGATGTTATCAGGGAGATGGAGTTATCCGAGTCCCTGACAGAATGTCTCACCAGCCGCGCGTCTGCAACGTCTCCACGTCAGAAAGCGTCCTGATATCGATCCCTTTCATCTGGCCTCCGAGACCTTTCGAGATCTCGGCGAGAACATCGGGCTTATCATAGTTATTGACAGATTCTACGATCGCGTTTGCCATCTTTTCCGGATTCTCTGCCGTAAAAATCCCTGAACCGACAAATACTCCATCCACACCGAGATACATCATCAGTGCCGCATCGGCAGGAGTTGCGACGCCACCTGCTGCAAAGTTAACCACTGGCAGCCGCTGGAGCTTCGCGGTCTCCTCGACCAGTTCGAATGGTGCCTCGATCTCCCTTGCCACTCTTGCAAGTTCCTCCTTGTTCTTGCCCTTAAGGGACCGGATGCTTCCGCCGATCAGTTTCGTATGCCTGACTGCTTCCCGCACATCGCCGGTGCCTGCTTCTCCTTTCGTCCTGATCATCGCGGCACCCTCTGCTATGCGCCGCAGCGCCTCGCCGAGATTGCGTGCGCCGCACACGAACGGAACCGTGAATTCAGTCTTATCGATATGGAATTCATCAGCAGGCGTCAGCACCTCTGACTCATCGAGCATATCAGCACCGATCGCCTCGAGGATCCGTGCTTCCATGGTGTGCCCGATCCTCGCTTTTGCCATCACAGGAATCGTTACCGAGTCGATGATCTCGCAGACGATCTGCGGGTCAGCCATCCTCGCAACACCGCCCTGCTTCCTGATCTCGGATGGAACCGCGTGGAGCGCCATCACAGCAACCGCACCAGCCCCCTCTGCAAGGACCGCCTGCGCAGGCGTTGTCACGTCCATGATCACGCCGCCCTTCTGCATGGCAGCGAATCCCCGCTTCAACAGTTCGGTACCGTGCCTGAGTTCATTCAAATCCATTTATCCACCTCAAACCGTATAATTCATATAATTCTTGTCTCTGTTCGCAAATCGCCTGTCAACATTGTCGATGATAGCAAACAACCTCACCTCGAGTTCATCGAATGCCAGTTCATTGCTGTGGACACTGATCTCGATGTCACCGACCGATATCGTGATCCCGTTGTCCAGTTGCATGTCGGACGTGGTCTCACCTTCCAATTGCGTCTGCTCTTCTTCATCGCACAAGTTCATCACCGTTCTGATAGCCATGCATCGCTCGATCTATAGATCAGAGGTACATTAAACTTTCTGGTTGTCTGGTGCGCAGGCTCCGGAGAACTGTCAACTTGCTCCATCGGTATTCGGTTGATGCCCGAAAACCCATTTCCAAAGTGGTACAAATATAATAACTTTATCTTCTAATTTTTCAGTTGCTTCGTAATCTTCTGTTATGACAAAACCTCTTTTAACATTATATTTCTCCATAAATTTTATCATCCCTTTGACATCTCGAATTCCAACCTTTGATGAGTATTTAGACTGGGTGGGAATCATTGATTCGTCTTTTAATGTTACGAAATCTACTTCTTTACCTGCATCTCTCCAGAAATGGTCTGCTTTTGTTATGAATTGTACCAGGTTCTCTACAAGTTTCCCCTGCGGCGGATTTGCAAGAGCAAGAGCAACAGAGGGGTGGATAAGGTAGTATTTTTTCAGTTTTCTGGAGGAGACCTTGAATGAACCCCTGAAATTTTTCAGATCTCTCGTAATAAAACAGGTTTTCATATAGTAAAGGTAGTTGCTGACGGTCTGCCTGCTTCTTCCCACTTCCCTCGATATCTCATCCAGATTGATCATCATTCCTGGGTTCGTTGCAATGATACGGATGAGTTTTTCTATAAGTTCCATATCCCTGACCTTGAATAGAGTGCTTAAATCCTTGAATATGGTCTTTTCTATAACGCTCTCTTTTATGTATCTTTTTGCAATCTCATCGTCAACATCTACTATCTCCGGAAACGGTTTTAGAATATAATTGTTTAGTTCGGTCTTTATTTCGTGTTTCCATAAGCCAACATTTTCTTTAATTTTTTTAACGTCCCATCCTCTCATCTCCAAAAACTCCTCAAATGATAGGATATCTAAGTTAAAGTAAAATGTTCTGCCTGCGAGACTCTCTTTTGCGTCAAGCAAGATGTTAAGGGATGCAGAACCCGAAATGAAGAATTTGATGCTCGGATACTGGTCATAATAAATCTTGATCTTGTTCTGCCAGTCATTCAGTTTTTGGATTTCGTCCAGAATTATGTAGACGGTTCCGGCAGTAATATCTTCTCTCGGTACGTTTTCACGGTAAAAGTCTATAATATCTCCTAAATCCTCTACGTTTTCATCAAACGAAAAATACAGGATCCTTTCCGGAGAAACACCTGCTTTGATCAACTTGTCCACGGTCTGGAGTAATATTGTGGTTTTGCCGGTTCTGCGCAATCCAATGATCGTTATTATCTGTCTCAGTTCTATGTATTTTTCTATTTCAGAGAATAGTTTTCTCCTGTACGGCGGTATAAGTTCCGGTCTTACCTGACCAAGCTTCCACCACGAGTTCATCTCATACAGTGTGTCCAAATTTGACATATTGGTAACTTATACTTAACGAATATTTAAGTTTTTCGTTATCTTGACTTAACGAACACTTATGAAATCGACGCTCAGATTTAAGTATCATGACGACTCCATTGCGAATGCATGAAACCCACGCGGTCCATAAGGCAGTCTTGCAATATCCCCATTGGTATGGTTACTGATGAACTTGATCTTAAGTGCAACGGTAAGATGAGTTGCAGGAAATCGCCATGTGTAGGCTCCGGACTTAAGTGCGGGGTATAGTGACTGGGACTGAAAGGAGGTAATAAATAAATGAGTATAAAAGTAGGCAACATAATGAGCATATTGCTCGTGGTGATGTGCGTTACAGGTTTATCTGTAGCAGCACCAACAACACTCGGACCAATTGGAACACAAGCAACGATAGCAGATTTTACAGAAGGTGGACACTTGGAGCCAGATTTCGGTGTTAACTTTATGGCAGAATGGTGGTACCTAGATGGAGCTGCAAGGTTGGTCGCATCTGATGGCGAAAAACGAGATATAGGGTTCTTTGTTATCATGTCACACCAGGAATCTCCTGTGTTTGATAGTCCGGATCCATCTTCCACGCAACTCTCTCATCTAATTACTTCCTATGGAATATATTTTGACGATGGCACAACGATCTTCAATTATAATGAGACCTACGTTCCACAAGCCATTGTTGGTGATTACATAGCCCTATGGACACCTTATGTAAACTACACATACCCGGATCCTTATGACTTGAAGAGATTTTATGGCTCAGCACGCCCGGGGTATAACTTAGATTACATATCCGATGATATAGTCATGGATCTGTTCTTCCAGACAAATAATGACAAGACAATAGATCAGGCGGATATACCTCTTAACTTCACCACATACGAACATTCGTATGGCACTCTCCACGGTTCGATAATTCTGGACGGCAAAAGATACGATGTCACTCAAGCCGAAGGATACATGGATCACATGATTCCTATTGGCGATCGTCCATTGCCAATGTGTACATGGCCAATGTCTATGCATGGATGGACTTGGTTCGAAGTGACAACAAAGAAGTACCAAGCTGTTACTTATGCCGTCAGGAGTCTGGATGATGGTTACGAGAATTATTCGTATAAACACCTGACATTGCTGAACAAGCATAATGGAAAGGTGCTTGCAGAGTACTCTGGTAATGATATAACGATCACAGAAACTGGTTGGATAAATGAGCCTGTGTACAACAGGAAAAGACCGTCTGTGACTGTATTCTCAGCCTCCGATCTGAATATCGCCATTAATGCCGAAAACGTGATCTATTTCAATCAATCCCATCCTGGTCCTACTAATCCTATTGGATTTGTCGATTTCATGGCTTTTCAACCCGACAGTGCAACGATCCAATACAAGGGTAATATTGAGGAAGGAAGCGCGTTCTATGAGTATTTAGTTTCGGACATTGGAGCGCTGTTGTTTCCTCAAACGGTTTAAAATAAAGGAAGATGCAAAATATATATAAAAATTGGAAAAAGCTACAGTATTTGTAGCAACGTCTGCGGCAGCTATCGGCTTCGGATGAACGTGTGCCAACCCAACCACAATGACACAGAATAACACCCCCCGAGTACTCATCGCTGCTGACCGGTCATCTGCAGGAAAGACCACGGTCTGCACCGGGATCATGGCTGCGCTTAGCAAGCATCTGGACGTGCAGCCGTTTAAGGTAGGTCTCGATTACATCGATCCGAGTTACCACACACTTGTATGCAAAAACAGGTGCAGGAACCTCGACGGCTACCTGATGACAGAGGACGCTGTGCTCGAGACGTTCTCACATGCGATGAATGATGGAAATGCAGATTTAGCCATCATCGAGGGAGTTCGGGGGCTATACGAAGGATTCGAGGGATTAAGCGATCTTGGAAGCACGGCTCAGGTCGCAAAGGCACTGAAATGTCCTGTGATCCTCTTAATTGATGCGAGGAGCATCACACGAAGCGCAGCCGCGGTGGTCATGGGCTACAGGGCGTTTGATCCTGCGGTTGATATCAGGGGCGTGATCCTCAACAAGATCGGAAGCAGAAGACACGCTGAAAAGGCGGTATCCGCTATCGAGCACTACACCGGCATCCCGGTCATCGGCACGGTTCCGAGAGACGATGCCATGGGGCTTACGATGCGGCATCTGGGTCTGGTTCCTGTGAACGAGGGCAGGCAGTCCCCTGAATTTGATGGGCGCATCTCCAGGATAACAGAGATCGTTTCAGAGAACATCGACCTAACGCGGCTGACCGGTATCGCAGAGACTGCTGAACCGCTGGAGGTTGGAGAACCTTCAATCTTTGCGGGAGGTGGCACCAGCGGCAGGGCGAAGGTCAGGATCGGTGTTGCGCTTGACGAGGCGTTTAATTTCTATTATGCGGATAACATTGATCTTCTGAGGTTGCATGGCGCAGATATCGTCTATTTCAGTCCGCTCCATGACAGAGCACTCCCTGACGTGGACGGCATCTACATAGGCGGCGGCTATCCCGAACTCTTTGCAAGGGAACTCGAAGCGAACAAGCGCATCCGGCAGAGCATACGAAAGGCATCATCGGAGGGCATGCCAATATACGGCGAGTGCGGCGGGCTGATGTATCTTGCAGAGCAGATCGTCACGAAGAGCGGCATGCACGGGATGTCTGGCGAGACTTTTGAGATGGTCGGCGCAATCCCGGTCACGGTTGAGATGGGTGGCAAGGTTGTGAGTTACAATATCGGCTCGTTCACGACGGATACGCCGATCGGGGGAGTCGGCGACTCATTCAGGGGGCATGAGTTCCATCATTCGTCGGTCACGGATATTGGCGACGCCGCCTTTGCGATCCGGCTTACGCGCGGGGTCGGGATCAAAGATGGCTGGGACGGGATCATGGTCGAGAACACGCTTGCAGGATATGCACATCTCCACGCATGTTCGTACCTGCGGTTTGCTGAGGCGTTTGTCGATGCGTGCCTGTACGGGATGTGTCCCAGTTAACATATAAGCAGTTTTATAATTAAACCGACCACCACCGAATAAGTGACATTAACCATTGTCCCTGCAAGAAAGAATAAGGAATTTTTAGCCATATCGTCTCTGCGAACTATGGTTTTTGCAGCGAATATCACCGACAGCGCTGTATATGCGTCCAGAATCACAAAGGTAAGTATCAACAGATTTTCACATTTCCCGATTATAAAACCAGTATCACGCGCTTCCTTGCCAATTTTTCGGCTTATGGGTTCTCCTGAGATCTTAGACAGGATGTAGTTCACTACGATCCCGCTTGTAGCAAGTAAAACGACATATCCGCCTACAAGGATGGCTGTTTCGGTTGGGTTTATGTGTTCGATCATCATCTGCATTCCATTCCCAATGTTTAACGGTAATTACGCAGCACAAGACTTAAATTTTCTTCAATCGTCTTGATCTCCTTCCACATCGAACGGTTAAGTATCTTCGAGACTGCTTGCTGGGTTATTCCCAAATTTTCTGCCACAACGGATTGGTTTTTAGTTCGTTCGTATTCCCTGACTACCTGATGCTGTCTTGCAGACCAATTTCGCTTCAGCAGCAAAATTAAATTGACCTGTCCGGCTACCCCCGTATCGATTGTCGTGTCGCCGACAGACATGTCGAAGATCAATTTTGAGCTTTTGAGTCTATGCAACATGTCTGATGCTCTATGAAAGGCGGAGCCGTCCATCTTTGTTACGTTTCTGGTTTTTATGGCAGTATCAATGTAATCAAAGACCAGCGCGAAACGCATTGAATTTGGGTGAAGTTCTTCTGATATGGTGGCGATAATCCCATAAGCACTCGACATACTCGATAACACGCCCCCTATTTCGTCGATCCCTTTTAAAATTTTGAAATCTGCGTATATATCCTCTGCGTACAGGGCATTTATTTTTTTACAAGTTTCCTCAACTTTATTTTGAAAATCCTCCCGATCGCTTATCCGGCGGGAGTGGACAACATCGCCCAACAGCACGTAGAGCTTCTGTTTCATAGTTTGTGATATGTCAGCCATCACATATAAAAACAACCTGCATTGGTTGTAATCCATTATACAACCGTATAAGTCGTAATCTATGATACAACCATATCAGTTGTATGTGCGTGCCTGTAATGAACCTGAGCCAGATCCAGGGTGATCACAGCCCCCACATCTCAAACCCGATGACCGGCTGGTCCAGCCCGAAGTTCAGTATCACCCCGGGATGCACCTCTCCAAAGACTCCGGCACGCCTGCCGCCAGCGATGATGTCGGCACGCCTGCCCTTGATAAACGCAGGATCGTCTGACTCGGCGATCTCGTAAGCAACCACCCGTTCGTGCATCACAGCATCCACTATTGACCTGATCTCGCTGAAGTTCGCATGAGGGTCGATTGCGACCGCGGCAAGATGCACATCATTCCTGCCAAACGTGACCACATCCCCAACCTCGAAGATGCGCTGCGGCAGTTCCCGGTGCTGGTTAAACGAGAGTATCTCAAGCAAGTTCGGAAGGATCGTCGTGCGCAGCATCGTCTGCTCTATTGTGATCGGGTGCATGACCTGTGTGGCGCTTGTGTGCGGTCTCTGCATCTTCTCGAAATGCACGGTCTCGCTTGTTAGCGTAAACGGCATGACCTCGTAAAAACCAAGCCCCACCATGATATCGCGAAGACCCGCCTTTGCGAGGGATACGGGATGCTCTTCTCCGATGGTCATCGTCTCAGGAAGCACCGGCGCGATATTTTCGTACCCATACCCGATCGCAACATCCTCGAATATGTCATAATCGTGCATGATGTCTGCACGGTACGCGGGCACGCTCACCTCGATCGCATCGTCGGAGCGTGGCACTGCCCCAAAGCGCATCCTCATGAGGCACTGCATGACCTGGTCGCGGCTAATATTCAGCCCGAGCAGAGCGTTTGCACTCCTAACCGAGATCCGGCGCGTCACGGGATTGAGGTTCGGCGTCGTGTATCCGGTCTCAGGCGCCTGTATCTTTACAGACTCGATCTTCCCGCCGCGTTCAGCAAGTGCGGTTGTTACGATGTTTAGTGCAACAGATACGGAGTTGTCCGTGCCGGTAACCTCAATGAACAGGTCTTTGGTATCGTCTCTCACGCGTGTCAGTGTCCCGTTGATGATTGGCGGAAATGATAGTACATTCCCAAGGGAATCAAGGATCAGAGGATATTTATCGAATTTTTCGACGAGATGTGCGAATTTGACCCCTTTCGGATGCTTCGTGAGAATCTCATCCATCGACATCGGGACATCGAAATCGAGAGGAATGAATTCGAAGGAAGGGTCTGCTGCGATGTATTCAAACGGCGGGGCCACACGGTCGAGATCGTGAACGCCGATCGATACCTTCGAGCGGTTGCGCCCGATTCCCCAGTGCAGATCCTCCTGCAGGCTCATCAGCGACTCTATGGAGTACTGGGTGAATTTGATATCCTTTACCACTGCACAGGCAAGATACGGGCGTATCCTTCCGATCTCGCGGTCGGATGCGATCGTAATCCCTGACTGCCCGACCTCGTACTTGGAAATGCCTGTTTCGATATCGAGAAACCCGCGCATAGCCCGGGCTACGCCTTCGACGCTGTAGAGGTCAGGGCGGTCAGGAAAGAACTCGATATCCACGTAATCGTCATATACGCGCTCGATGTCGGCACCGATCATCGGGATGCGGCCCTGTATCGTATCCCGATCCGTCCCGATCAGATTCTCAAGATCGGTGTAATAGAGGGTGATTACTGGCATGGTAGAGACTTAAGCGCGGTTGTAATTAAGGATTACGAGAAGATGCGGATTCAGCAAGAGCGCGTTCATTATCCATCCTGATAATGAGCAGCGAGAGGTATAATAATGTGTATGCAAATATATTAATGAGGAGCGTGTACACGATGATCGGGCTATCGATACCGCCGCCTTCGCCTGTCAGGTCGGGATGATACAACGGAGGCCAGAGTTTGATCGATAGGTAACTCATCGGCACAGCGACAAATGCGATGATTCCGAATACTGCCGATGAGCGTGCACGGCTCTCTGACCCCATCGCACGCCGTAGCGTCACATACGCTACATACAGCAAAAACAAGATGAGTTGAAAGGTAAGGCGTGGAGTCCAGTCCCAGTAGATACCCCATGCTCCCTTTGCCCACATCATACCGCTCACGAGATTGAGAGCGCAGAAAACAGCGCCAATTTCAGCAGAAGATGCTGCAAGCACATCCCATGTTATATGAGAGGTTTGGAGATACCTGATGCTCGCTACGAATACCAGGAAGAACGCCAGATATGAGACCCATGCGAGCGGGACATGGAAATAGAATATCCTGTAACTCTGGAGGATGTTTTCTCGTTCGGCATCGCTGAGTTCAGGTGAGAGCGGTGGAATGATCGATGGGCTCGTGAAGACCATATAGGTCGCCGCGATCAGGACTACAGCGGTTAGCAGGTAGAGTATCGTACGTTTATTCATATTTACAGGTAAGCCATCCATTCAGCCATCGAGTACTCGAATCCTTCCATCAATTCGAAATCGACCTCCCCGAGCGGCAGGGGTTCGTTCTTGCACGATCTTGCAGTTCCACATTGTTTGTAGCATGCCATGCATGGTTCCATGAAAGTTGGTACGGCACCGGATATATTAAACGCTTGGGTGCGGCGGCGAGTCGTGAACCACCATCCTGATAACAACATTTATATACCACTACGCAATAATAATCACCATGGACGATATTGATCAGTCACTGGTCTACTTCGTATGCGGTGTGTGTGGGTTCACATTCCAGTCAGATCCGAACTTCATTCCGGTCACCTGTCCGCAGTGTGGGAGCGAGAATGTCGCGCGGACCTGAAATAGAACTATAAACTCACGCAGGCGGCTTTGCGACCAGATGCACATCCCCGGTTCCGAGATTGATCGGCTGCCCGACGATTACGTTCTCGGTGACACCGCTTAACTCATCGATATCGCCGCGTATGCCGGCATCGATCAGGTGATTCACAGTCACCTCGAATGCAGCCCGAGCGAGGATGCTTGCCTTCTCGCCGGATAGCCCGTGCCTTCCGATCTGCTTGACCTCTCCGTCGCAGGTCATCATGTCTGCTGCAAGCATGATATGTTTTACATCCACGTTTAACCCCTGTTCGCGCAGTGTCTCCATGATCTCCTTAATGATCGAGTTTCTGGCAGCCTCGATCCCGAAGACCTCGCACATCTCGCCTGGGTGGTTGGAGGTCGTTCGGGCAGGGTCGACACCCTCGATATCGAGAACCTCCTGAAGTGCCGTGCCTTCGGTATAGAGCACGTATTCAGAACCTTCCTTCTGTATAACCACCCTTGGGATCGCCTCAATGCCTTTGATCAATACTTTCTTAAGATTCCTGCCCAACTGCACCAGGGAACCAAGATTGGACTCCTTAGGACTGAGTATGAGCGTGTACCCCTCCACCTCGATCGGGATCTTTAGTTTGGCTTCGAGTTTTTCGATGATGTCGGATAGTGTCAGGTCTCGTTCATACAGGGTATCCTCATCCACTTCGATTAAGATCACCAAATTTGCGCGGTCTGTAATAATTCCACCCAGATCGGGGATTGTCGTCTTCTGGACCTCCCATGCGACAGCCTGAGCTTTCTTCTTGCTTGCGCCGTCTCTCAGGTACACGGCCATCACCGGTGTACTCGGGTTCTTTCGCGCATCAAGGATCTCGATCAATCTCGGGAGCCCGAGCGTTACGTTGATCTCGGCGACACCGGCATAATGAAAGGTACGCATCGTCATCTGTGTACCGGGTTCGCCTATCGACTGCGCGGCGACCACGCCGACCGGATCGCACGGCTCGATGCAAGCAGCCGCATACCCGCCCATAACATGGTCGATGATATCATCCAGTTGTTTCCTGGTCGGTTTGACTTCCAGGAGTTCCCCTCGCAGGGTATCCTTGATCTTTGGCGGCAATGAGAGCACACTTACACTCTTCTCGATACTATCTGCCGTTACGGTCATTCTGGTACCTCCATCACGTCCTTTACAATTCGCTGTATATGGCTACGATCGAAGCCGCGTGACGGGTCGACTCCGTCCTCGCCGTATTTTGCCTGCACGACCACGCCACGGGTATCCCTGACCGTACCGTCATGCTGCGCCTCCAGATCCTGAAGCGCATTCACCATCCTCCGCTGGAGATACCCTGACTGGGACGTCCTGACAGCAGTGTCCACGAGGCCCTCCCTGCCACCGATGGCGTGGAAGAAATACTCGACCGGAGAGAGCCCGCTCTTATATGATGCCTGTACAAATCCGTGCGCCTCTGCGCCGCGATCTCCTTTCTTGAAATGTGGAAGCGTTCTACCTGAGTACCCGCGCTGGATGCGGGCACCCCGCACCGACTGCTGTCCGACACACGCAGCCATCTGTGCAAGATTCAGCATCGAGCCCCTGGCTCCTGAAACCGCCATCGCAACCGCAGAGTTGTCGATACCAAGATGCAATCCAGCCTTGTCGCCAGCCTCGTCACGAACCTTTCCGAGAATCTGCATGATCCGAAGCTCAAGCGTCTCTTCACTGGTTCGCCCGGGCAGCGACTCAAGCTCGTTATGTTCATACTTGTCGATCAGACTTGCGATACTCTCCTTTCCGTACATCGCGTCCTTATTGATCTCCTGTATCTGTTTGACCGCCTCTTTCGGGATATCCTCATCATCAATTCCGAAACTGAATCCGTGATACATGATGCCCCGGATCGCAAGGTTTGTCATATTGTCAATAAACGCAGCCCCGGCAGCAGGTCCGAACTCCCTGATAACCTTGTTTACGATCTTTCCCTTGAACGCGCCGATCGATTTCTCATCGATGGTTCCACAAAGCAGTTCTCCATTCTTTATGACGACGTAAGCATCGTTCGGGCAGTTCTCCTTCTTGCATTCGGCACATTCCTCGCATATCTCTGCCTTGTATTCGAGGTTTAACCCTTCCGGTAGAATCTGGCTGAATATCTGCTTTCCGGTCCAGTAGGGGGTGCCATCCCCGATATGGTCCGGCGGCGGCAGGTCGCGCACCCCGGATTTCCGCAGGATCTCGAGTGCGCTGTTCTTGTCGATCGCTTTCTCACGCGTCAACAGGAACATGCCTGTTATGTGATCGTGTATCCCGCCGATGATCGGACCGCCAAATCTTGGCGAGAGGATGTTCTCCTGAACCCGCATCAGTATCGCCGCCTCTGCCCTTGCCTCCTCGTTCTGCTGTACATGGAGATTCATCTCATCGCCATCGAAATCAGCGTTGTATGGCGGGCAGACCGCTGGATTTAACCGGAACGTCTTTCCGGGCATGACCTTGACCTCGTGCGCCATGATACTCATCTTGTGAAGCGACGGCTGCCTGTTGAAGAGCACAATGTCGCCATCCTTGAGATGCCGATCCACGAACCATCCGTATTCGAGCATCTCCGCGATCTCCTCGCAGGTTGTATCGCTGATTCGCAGTCTGTGCCCATCTGTCCGGACCACGTAGTTCGCGCCCGGGTGATTGGTCGGACCGCGGCGCACATACTCCTTGAGTTCCTCGATGTTTCTCGGCACAACCTTGAACGTGAGCGTCAGTTCTCTTGCAATCGCCTCAGGAATGCCGACCTCGTTGATCGACAGGTTGGGATCCGGCGAGATAACAGTCCTGCCGCTGAAATTGACACGCTTGCCAGAGAGACTGCCCCTGAACCGTCCTTCCTTCCCCTTCAGGCGCTGGGACAGGGTCTTTAAAGGTCTTCCGCTCCTGTGCCTTGCCGGAGGTATCCCTGATACGCTGTTGTCCATAAAAGTGGTTACATGGTACTGCAAGAGTTCCCAGAGATCCTCGATGATCAACTGCGGCGCGCCCGCTTCCTTATTCTCCTGGAACCTCTGGTTTATCCTGATAATATCAACGAGTTTGTGTGTCAGATCGTCCTCGCTGCGCTGCCCTGTCTGGAGCGTGATCGACGGGCGCACAGTGACCGGAGGCACGGGCAGCACCGTCATGATCATCCATTCAGGGCGCGCGTTACCTGGATCCATGCCAAAGACAGGGAGATCTTCATCCGGTATGTGCTCGAACCAGTTCCTGATATCGCTTGGAAGCAGTTTGTCCCCGGCCTCATAATACGTGGTAGGTTTTTCGTACGTGATCTTCAGTTGGTGCTCGCCGCAGTACGGGCACACTTCGACCTTGCTTGCCTCGCCAAAGACCTGTTCAACTATCGCATCGATGGTCTGCCCCTGACTCCTCCGAGCCGAGATATGCTCGATATACTCTTTCTTCCGCCCTGCATCCAGAAGCAACCGGCTGCAACTTCTGCACGTACTCCTGAGTAGATTCCGTATCTGCTTGGCAAACCCGACGTGCACACAGGGAGCCACCAGTTCTATGTGCCCAAAGTGACCCGGGCACTCCCCAGCCCTTCCGTTGCATGTTTTGCACCGCAATCCCGGATCGATGACTCCGAGTCTGGGATCCATGAGCCCCATATCAATCGGAAAACCATCCTCATCATAAGTATCTGCCGTGATAATTCTGGTGACACTCATATTCCGGTATTCCCGCGGTGAGATCAAGCCGAATTTTATCCTTGAGATTTTCTTTGGAGCACTGATCTGTTTCATTGTATACCAGTCTCTGATGTCTGTGGGATAAAGGTTTTGATTCGAAGGGGTTGTCGTGCCTTGTGGTGTTGACGCCCACGCACGGAAGCAGGGTTTTTATGTGAGTGGGCACAACCCGATATTCCAGTGACAGAATAGCCGGCAGACTGGACTTTCACAGTGCCTGTGAGACGAACGTGACATCCTCTTCACAAATTCCTTTATATCGATGTAACATCATAATGATCATTACCACGTCCTTTTTTAAATCCGTTCGCGTGGGTGGGGCTGTGCAGCCCTCTTTCACCAGGGCTGCACACCTCAGGGCATCACCCCCTGATAATGCCATCCGCAAATCATGAAACGGTATCGGAAAATCCAGTGAAATCACTATATCCTTAAATTTTACCGCAGAGCACGCGGAGAACGAGAGAGGCACCAGAAAACCAAAGCGAGGATCGAAACGGTATCGAAACTCTGCGACCTCCGCGTTCTCCGCGGTGATAAATCACTTGATTTTTAGACAGTGTCCATGAAACGGTATCGGTCGACACGCGGGTCACGTACATGACTTGAATAGACCGTGATTATCAGGCCAAGTTGCACAGCAGCGGCACAGCCATTAACACAGGTTCCACCGGTTTTATCCACAACTCGGGCAATAAACCCGGGTTCATGGAATATTTCGTAACGCCGGATGATGGCACCATAATGCTTGCGCGGAAGTTTTACCCTTCAACCATCATGCCAACCCAGTCGGGTGCGTTCACATGGCCCTCCGCGCCACCATCGCCGCCGCGCAACATGCCAGTCACAGACTTTAGCACCTGAACCGATGTCGGATGCATCATCATGAAGAGATCGACACCAGCAAGCGCAAGCGCTAGTCCCGTCGTTATTTCCCAGATCGGTCCCCTGTACTCGCGGGGTCCCCAGTCCGAGTCCTCCTTGAGTGGCGAGACCGCCATCCACGACTCTCTTGCACCCCATGCGTTCGTGGTTCCTGACGACATCGGGAAGTTCAGTTCCGCATCCCCTATAAGCCCTGCGAGCCGGATGCGCTCGATGTTTGAGTATGCGTAATCGAGACCGTAGCCAAGCGCCGCGGTTGTCGGATCCATCACGATGTCACAACGCTTGATGCCGCACTGCTTCATCAGTTTGCGGTTGAGTTCCTTCTGCGCATTGATCTCGAGCTGCGTCCACGAGAGGATCGCGTGACCGTACTCCTTTGCCGCGGCTGCGATCCGCTGGTAGTCCATGTTTAGATTTGCTGAAGCGATCAGGCACCGCTCCCCTTCGGCAGCCTCTGCCGCCTTCTCAAGAACCTCGGGATCCTTATCAGGATTTCCTGAGCCCCCGATGATGAGCGGGACATCTACTGCCTGCAAGACATCCTCGACCACCTTCGCCGCCTCCGATGCAGGCGTGTCCTTGATCGATGGATCGGTGCTTATCAGGTGGATCGTGACCATATCCGCGCCGAACTTCGAGACCACCTTCTTTGCCCACTCAGCCGGACTTTCGAGCACATCCTCGTAGTTCATGCGCACAGCGCGTGCCATTCCGATGGGCATGTCAAAGACATCGATCGAGACATAATTCGGATGCGGCATCGGCGCATCAAAGTAGAACGGCAGCGCATGTTCGCCGCCAAGCGTAACCGTACTTTTGCGTGTGCCGCCGTCAGAGGATGTTGCACCGAGCACAACCTCCTCGATCCCGTGCTTCCACTCAGAGACCGGGTCCACGTCAAACGATGCCGGAATCAACTCCTGCGGGATCCGGGACTGTACCTGGGACGGCAGCGTCATCGGCTGCATGGCAGGAAGCATCTGCCCTGCCGGACAGCCCATCATGCCTGCGACGTTATTTAACCGCGCCGCGATCTGCGCGAGCTCATATCCAACCACTTGCATCAGTTCCTGGCTGCCGCCTCCGCCGTCGAATTCGATCTCGATATCCCCCTCTATCGTAACACCTTTCAGTTCAAGCACGTTCTCGAGCATTTTGTTGAGATCGGATAGCGTGAGAGTGGTAGTTGTCATGCGGATTTCAATGAGATTACAGGTTTATTAAATGTTGCAGATTCCCAGGTTCAGCAGGGGCAGTCAACTCTTCGGAGATGGGGGCAAGAGTAGAAATACATCCAACCACTGCCACATTTGAAAGCGTACGCATTGGCTCTACACTCGCCAGAAAGAGCAAGCTTCGCAAACAGATCCGAAAAACCCCAATACCAGTTAGATGAAATGCGTAATTAGAAGGAGAAGCGATCATGTCAACTGAAATTGCTGCCTACGAAAATCGGCTAATTCGTGAAATCAAAGAGACTCTACAAGAATATCTGCCGAACCTGCTTCAGGTTGTCCGATTGTTTCATGAGAGTGTAGTGTTAAAGCCAGCAGAGGATAGCTTCCGCCAAGGCTGGAAGGAAACGATGGCAGGCGAAACACGACCAGTGTCTGAATTGTGGGATGGCATCGATGCCGAGTGAGCCAGCCGAATCTACTTACATCCCATCCCACACCTCCGTCCTCGCTAATCCCGCCGCTTTACCTCCAGCCCGCGGATGCCCCCGAATTCATTTGGGTGTGGAGTGGTTGGGGCTTCAGGATGTACGTTGGGGTAACCTATTTGTTTGGGAGTCCCCTACCCCATACAATGGCAAACCGGAAGGAATTTCACGAGTTGATACCGATCGGAAGAGCGGAAGAGATACTCAGATCGATCATCCGCAGCAGCACCGAAGTCGTGCCGCTCGATCTGGCATACCACAGCGTCCTTGCGGAGGATGTTTTCGCGACTACCGATGTGCCATCGTTTGACCGTGCAGACATGGATGGCTACGCAGTGCGTGCGGCAGATACGTACAGAGCGCGGGAAGAAGATCCGGTGCAGCTTGTGATCGCGGGCAGAATCCCTGCCGGGGACGTTCCGTCGCTTACGATTTCTGAGGATGTTGCTGCCGAGATATCCACAGGCGCGATGCTCCCCACGGGCGCTGATGCGGTCGTGATGGTCGAGTACACCAAGGAAGGCGAATCTTCGTCTTCGGTCTCGATTTACAGGGCGGTCCACGTATATGAGAATGTCATGCGGGCAGGGGCCGACATCCGGGGCGGGACGCGGGTGCTTCCAAAAGGCGCGCTTCTCGGATCGCGTGAGGCAGGTGTTCTTGCAGCCATCGGAGTCTCGCATGTCAGGGTTCACTCGCTTCGCATCGGAATCATCTCGACCGGAAACGAACTCGTCTCTGCGGGCGAGAAGCTGGATCCGGGACAAGTATACGATGTGAACGCGCATACGGTATCTGCTGCGGTGCGTGAATGCGGAGCAACTCCTGTTGCGTACGGGATCGTTTCAGATGACGAAAAAAAGACGGTGGAAGTCCTCATAAAAGCCATTTCAGAGTGCGATCTGATCCTCACATCCGGAAGCACGTCTGCCGGGTCTGGAGACATCATGCCCCGCATCCTCGAGGAGTACGGTGAGGTACTCGCGCACGGGATCAATATCAAGCCCGGTAAGCCGATGATAATAGCGAAGATGGAAAAACCAGTTATAGGGCTTCCAGGTTTCCCAACATCGGCACTGAGCATGTTTTATTATTTAGTAGCTCCGCGAATACGCGATGTTCTCGGATACGTTGCAGGTGTAGCAGCGAGACCGCAGCAGGCTGTGCTCGGATCGATGATCCAGTCGGCAGGAAGGCACCAGCTCCTGCCGGTAGCACTGGTGCGGGGGATGGCGTATCCTGTGATCAAGGGTTCCGGCGCAATCACAGCGCTCGCATCCGCGGACGGGTTTATCGAGATCCTTCCCGAGACCGAAATCATGGAGGCAGGAGAGACGGTTGAGGTCACGCTCTTTGGGGATGCGGCTGCAAATGATCTCGTATTTGCGGGAGCGGCTTTTTATGAGGTGAACCGGATCATCGGGATGCTGCCGTTTCGTGTGCGGATGATCCAAACTGGCGTTGCCGCCGGAATCGATGCTCTGCGGAACGGGATAGCAGATATCGCAGGAATCCCTCTTTCCACAGATGAACTGCCTGATATGGATGGAGTTTCGGCCATACATGAATTTCTGCGCGGAGATGGGGCGTATACGCTCATTGCACTTCACGACCGGATCGATTCTGAGAATATAAAGGCGTTTCTTTCGGCGATCGAATCTACCAGTGCTGCATGACGGCGCGGGGTGCAGCGCCGGAGGCATAAAATCATGAATGCTTCGACAGTGCAGTTGCATGGCAGGGATGTTTGATGTGAGTGGCTGAGACGGATTACTTTCGAAACAAAATTTAGGGGTTGTGTCACCCCCTACATCACGACAGTTTTTTATAGATCGGTACACAAGTTCGGCATATATGTCGCAATGGAAAGAGACGCTGGAACGGATCGGGCTTGCACTCGGAATCTCGATGCTGCTCGGGATGATACTGCTACCGAACTTTCGACCCGCTGTTGCCAGCGGCGTCGATGTACTGCTCGGACCGCTGCCTGACATGCTGCCGATTCACATCACGCTCTTTGTGATGGCTGCACTCACCGGACTCTATGCCTCGCTCATCCAGAAGTACACCATCGACTGGGAACTGATGCGCACATTCTCTGAAAAGATGAAGGCGTTTCAGAAGGAATATCGGGAAGCGCAACTCGCAGAGAACAAACAGAAATTAAAGAAACTCGATGAGAAGCGTGCTGCCATGATGGGCGATCAGGGTAAGATGATGAAACAGCAGTTCAAACCGATGGCATACATCAGCATCATCTCGCTGCCGCTCTTCTTCTGGGCATACGCATACGTCGGCAACCATCCGGATTTCACCATGACATTCCCGTTCTGGGGAGTAAAATCGCTTGGCGAACCTGCTATTCTTGGCATCCAGTACTGGATCGTCTGGTACATGATATGCTCACTACCGGTCAGCCAGGTGATCAGGAAAGCCCTCGATATCGGCGGAGCATGATTCAATGCTCGGTATCATCGCAGGCACAAGTCTGATCGGAGAGGAGTTCGAAGAAAGGATTGGCAGAAAGGAGACCGTCGGAACTGAATACGGCGATGTGGAGGTTTTTATAGGGAGTGACGCCATCTTCCTGCCGCGCCACGGCATTGCTATGGATACGCCGCCGCACCGGATAAACCACCGCGCAAACATATCGGCACTCAAAGAATCAGGCGTGGATGGTGTGATATGCGTCTGCTCGACAGGCAGTCTGAATCCGGAGATACTACCCGGCACGCTGGTCGTCCCAGACGACTACATAAACTTCGGAATGCCGCTGACATTCTACGACGATGAGATACGGCATATCGTGCCAGCTCTCGACGAGGGATTGCGGAGCAGGATTGTCAAAGCGAGTCACGGAAAGGATGGGGGCGTCTATGTGCAGACGCACGGACCCAGATTCGAGACAAAAGCAGAGATCACAGTTCTCGGGCAGTTCGCTGATATCGTCGGCATGACGATGGCAAACGAGGCAACCCTCTGCTGCGAGGCAGAAATCCCTGTTGCAGCGCTCTGCACGGTCGATAACTATGCAAACGGTGTTGCCGCGCAGAAACCGGGGTTGAGCTATGAGACGATCATCGAAAATATTGAGAGGAACCGTGAGATGGTCACAGATATAATCATGAGGCTAATCGAATGAGTCTGCTCCTGAGAGCTACCGAGAACTACGGAAACGTATACATCGAGGACGGTGCGATCGCTGAGATCGGCTGTGCCGCGTATGACGCGGATACCGTTATTGACGCAAAGAGAAAGGCACTCGTGCCCGGCTTTGTGAACACGCATACCCATGCGGCGATGACGCTCTTTCGCGGGTATGCCGATGATCTTCCTTTGCAGACGTGGCTTGCGGATTGGATCTGGCCAGCAGAAGCGAAACTGACAGGGGAAGATGTCTACTGGGGCACAAAACTTGCGTGTCTCGAGATGATAAGGACTGGCACGACCACGTTTAACGATATGTACTGGCACGCTTCAGAAAGCGCAAAAGCGGTCGACGAGATGGGGATACGCGGCGTTATCAGTAACGTCTTCATCGATATCGATGGCGGGTCAGGCGGGCCAGATGATGAGACGCAGAGGGAAACTAAGAGATTGATCACGAAACTGACGAAGGATTACTCGGATCGGGTGATCCCCGCACTTGGTCCGCACGCCATCTACACAGTCTCAGAGGAGAGTCTTCTGTGGATCGCAGAGTTTGCAAGAGAAGATGATCTGCTGGTCCACATCCACGTTTCGGAGACCGAACAGGAGGTCAAGGACTGCATCGAGAAGACTGGCGTGCGCCCTGTCGAGTACCTCGACCGGATCGGGTTTCTCGGTCCGAATGTCGTTTCCGCGCACTGTGTCTGGCTCGATGACAACGAGATATCGCTGCTTGCGAAACATAATGTTAATGTGTCGTACAACCCAACTTCAAATATGAAACTCGCTGTCGGAGAGAATGTGAGATACCCTGCACTCTGTGCTGCAGGAGTCAACGTCTCGATAGGAACTGATGGGTGCGCATCCAACAACAACCTAAACATGCTCGAGTCGGCAAAGTTCGCATCACTTTTCCAGAAATTCGCAACGAACCAGCCGACCATGATGCCAGCGCGCGATGCGCTTTCGATGGTCACGAAGCATGGCGCACAAGCCCTGCGTATATGGGAAAGAGGCGGCGAGATAGCAGTAGGTGCGCCAGCAGACCTGCTCTTGATCGATCTGCAACTGCCAGGGATGACACCGCTTCACAACCTCGACTCGAACCTGATATACGCATCATCAAACTGCGTTGACACCACGATATGCGATGGCGTCGTGCTCATGGAGGGAGGGGTGGTAGATGGTGAGGAAGAGATTCTCATGAAAGCATCGGAAACGGCTTTTGACCTGGTGAGGAGGCAATGAGATGGCTGAAGATGAAAACAGAGCTATACCGGAAGAGACTAACAAAGAAGCACCGAAGTGCCAAACCCTGCACGAATCGATGGAGCTGCTGACAAAGCACATAGAGCAGGCGCTTAAGGAACTCGATCTCAACTCGGTTTCAGAGATGCTCGACGAGATCTTGGGTGCAAAGAGCATCTTTGTGATGGGGACTGGTAGGTCAGGTCTCGTTGGTAAGGCATTTGCAACACGGCTCATGCATCTCGGACTGCGCGTGTATGTGGTAGGCGAGTCAACTACGCCAGCGCTGCGCTCAGGTGATGTGGTGGTCGCGATCAGCGGATCCGGTGAAACCCTCTCAATCGTCGATCTTGGAAGGGTCGTAAAGAAGATCAGAGCGTCTCTGATCGTCGTCACCTCGCAACCGGATTCCACTCTCGGAAGAATGGCAGACAAGACCGTGAGAATCTTTGGCAGAGCAAAGAATGGCAAGGGCGACTATCTTGTGCAGCATCTCCTCGGGAAGTATGCGAAACTCTCAGAACTTGCGCCGCTTGGCACCACCTTCGAGATCACCACGCTCGTCTTCCTCGATGCAGCGATCGCAGAACTGATGGTGCGGATGGGGAAGGACTCAAAGGCACTTGAAGATATGCACGACAAACTCCAGTGACATGATCTCCGCGATCAGGCGATATGGCGTCGAGATCGCCTCGCTCTGCGTTGCGGTCGTGATATGGCAGCTAACTGCCCCTTATGTGACGAGGGGCAACTTCACCCTGCCCGGTTTCACCGGTGTTCTGGCGTCATTTTACAGTCTATGGGACGTTATGATCACTGATGCTGCGACCAGTCTGCTGCACTTTGGAATCGGTATGGCTGCCGGTATGTGCGTTGCGATACCGCTCGGGGTTGGTATGGGCTGGTTCCGGGTGATTGACAGGATATTCGATCCGATCATAGAGATCCTGCGCCCGATACCGCCGCTCGCATGGATACCTTTTGCAATAGTGTTCATCGGGCTCACACACACGGCTGCCGGAACCATCGTGTTTATAGGAGCGGTATTCCCGATCCTGATCAACACCTATCAGGGATTTAGGAACGTGCCGAAGGTTCTTATCGAGGCAGCGATGGTGCTTGGATGCACAAGAAATTATGACCTGATCAGGAAGGTTGCGTTCCCGTCTGCAATCCCTGATATCGCAACAGGGATCAGGGTCGCGATGGGCGTTGCATGGATGTGCGTGGTTGCGGCAGAGATGTTCGGTGTATCGACGACCGGGATCGGGTACAAGATCATACACTGGGCGCACTTTCACAGGATGGATCATGTCATGGCGTACATGCTCCTCCTCGGGTTCATTGCGCTCTTCATCGACCGGGTGTTTCGGTTTCTGGTAGACGAGCGGCTCTCCAGGTGGCGCAAAGGGGTTATTGCGTGATGGACGCAACCTTGATAACGATCGGCACCAATGTTGTAGCAAAGAAACAGGAGGTTTGTAAATGGACATTGATAGACCGGTGCAAGAGGTCATGTCACCACGCGTGATCACAGCAGAGATTGGCGACTCGCTGGTGAATATCGCAAAGGAGATGATCAAATATGATAAGTCAAGTGTAGTCATTACAGAAGATGAAAAACCAGTCGGTATCATAACCGAACGCGACATCTCACGCAAGATTATACCTGATGACAGGAAACCAAGTACCGTACCGCTTTCTGAGATCATGACGTCCCCGTTGATCACCGTTGACCAGAATACGCCAGTGAGCGACGCGATTCAGATGATGCTCTCGAATAAGATCAGAAGGCTGCCAGTCTTCCGAAACGATACCTTAATCGGCATCATCACGAGCCAGGACATCGTTACCGTATCCTCTGAGATGAGCGACGCCCTGCGGGAACTCATGGAATCCGAGGTTGAATCCCTACTGACATCGGATTTCGAGGGTATGTGCGATGCCTGCGGGCAGTATTCATACCATCTGACCGTCGTCGATGGGAGGTCGCTATGCGATGACTGCAAGGACCTCAGGTGGAAAGAACCAACCGATTCCAGCCACGACTCTGCGTACATAGAGGGATAACGGATGGATCTCGCACAGAACATACTTGAGATCATCGAAAACGATCCGAAAATCGATATTAGCGAGATTGCAGCCCTTACTGGCAGGTCGGATGAAGAGATCAGGGATTGTGTATGTCAACTGGAAGGGGACGGCACAATCCGCAAATATAAGACCATCATCGATTGGGATAAAGTAAATAATGGGTTTGTTTACGCGATCATCGAGATAAAAGTATCCCTTGAGCGCGAAACCGGATACAATGTGGTTGCAGACCGCATCTCAAAATTCCCTGAGGTTAGATCGGTCAGATTGATATCAGGGGATCATGATGTCTCGCTCACCGTACGCGGCAAATCGATGAAGCAGGTTGCGTTTTTTGTCGCAGAGAAGATTGCGACCCTGCCGCAGGTGCAGAGTACTGCCACCCATTTCGTTCTGAAGACCTACAAGGAGGATGGTGTGATCCTGCATGAAACAGAGCATACAGAACGTCTCCCGATTGTTGCATAAAAGGCAGATGCGAGTCTCAGACACGGTGCAGAGTGTGCCGCCGTCTGGCATCCGCAGGTTCTTTGATCTGGCAAACGAACTTGAGGATGTGATCTCGCTCGGCGTTGGCGAACCCGATTTTGTGACTCCGTGGCATATCAGGGAGTCGTGCATCCACGCGCTCGAGCAGGGACACACCTCGTACACATCCAATCAGGGACTCCCTGAGTTGCGAGAAGAGATCGCGGACACGTTCCTGCGGGATCACTCACTCCACTACGATCCGAACGAGGAGATACTGATCACGACCGGGGTGAGCGAGGGAATAGACCTTGCGATGCGTGCGATTCTGAATCGTGGCGAGGAGGTCATCATCTCTGAGCCGTGCTACGTCTCTTACACCCCGACCGTGATCTTTGCCGGCGGAGTTCCGGTTACGGTTGCCACAGGCATCGAGAACGATTTCAAGGTTACTGCAGAGCGGATAGAGGATGCGGTAACGGAAAAGACGCGTGCAATCATGATCAATTACCCGAATAACCCGACAGGCGCAACAATGGAAAAGAAGGATCTCGAAGAGATTGCAGATGTTGCAACCGAGTACGATCTGATAGTCATCTCTGACGAGATCTACGATAAACTCACTTACGACGGAAAACATACCTGTTTCTCATCCTTAAACGGAATGATTGCGAACACGGTTCTGTTCAATGGGTTTTCAAAGTCTCATGCGATGACCGGACTTCGGGTCGGATACGCGCTTGGAAGCAGTGACATCATCGGAGCGATGACGAAGATACACCAGTACACTATGCTCTGCGCCCCGATCACCTCGCAGATAGCTGCAATCGATGCGCTTCGGAACGGGAGGGCGGAGATGGAGCGGATGGTGCGGGAGTACGACCGCAGGAGACATCTGATCATCAGCGGATTTAACAAGATCGGGATTGACTGTTTCTGGGGAAAAGGAGCGTTCTATGCGTTCCCATCGATTGCGGGCACGGGGATGACCGCGGATGAATTTGCAGAGCGGCTGATGCTTGAGAAGCGGGTGGCTGTCGTTCCAGGGAATGTGTTCGGGGACTGTGGTAGTGGATTTCTGCGGTGCTCGTATGCTGCATCGAGGGATGACATAAAGGAGGCACTTCTAAGGATCGGGGAGTTTGTTGAGTCGATTTAAGTGTTGTAGTGTAATATAACGTGCCATAAACTTCGAGTTCGCGCCGATGCGTTAGCATCACCTCAAACTTTATCATAACTACTGCCATAGAGTGAAGTATCAATCCGGTTAACAGATACAAGGTGAAAAATATGAGAGCGCTTCAGAAACAGTATGTTGTGGATGGGAAGGGACAAAAAACAGCAGTGATCCTTTCGATTGAGGAGTATGAGGAACTTGTAGAAGACCTCCACGACCTATCGATCATCGCCGAACGCCGGGATGAGCCCACAATAACATTCGAAGATGTCAAGAAAGGGCTGAAAGAAGATGGGCTCTTATGAAATTCGATGGAAGAGTTCGGCAGCACGAGATTTACACAGCATTGACCCGCAACAAGTCCCGCGGATTATAAAAGCCATCGAATCGCTTGCGGACAACCCGTTTCCTTCGCAGCACCGTAAGATTCGGGGGTCAGTTCGGGATTACAGGATTCGGATCGGAGATTATAGAGTTATCTATCAGGTGCATACCAGACCCGGAATTGTCATCATTTATCATATCCGGCATCGCAGACATGCGTATCGCAGGTGATTGAGATGGTTGAAATGCTCGCCCTGCGAATGTGGCTGGGGGTATAAATAGGAATATCTCCTCGGAACCGGTTTTAGTTCCCCCAATGAGGAGAACTATCCCGAAAAATACGAATTCACATTCTTATAATCGAACTCATCATCCGTAAGCGCGTTTCTTATGAAATTAAACAGCTTCGCCCTGACCTCGCGGTCAAGATTCGGATACCACACAGGGCTTGCCACCACGAGTCCGCGAAACGCGTAGAAGAGCTGGATAACCTTCAAGACATCCCAGTCTCCTGTTTCTTCAAGATAATGCTCCATGAACCGGTCGTACATCCTTTTGAAGTCGTGATCCAGCCGACCGTGCTCCTGAAGCGAGTAAAAGATGTAATTGGTGGTCATGCACGATAGATCGTCTGCTGCCTCGCCCCATTCACCGCGGCTCCGGTCGAGCACAGTAAAGTCAGTTCCTTCCCGAAACATCACGTTCCACGGGTGGAAATCTCCGTGAACCATACACAACCGGTCTGTTCTCGATTTTATCTTCCATCTCCAGTCGACACATGATCTCTCGATCTCGGCAAGTTCCTTTCCTGTGATAAAGTCGAGATCGTCAGGATAACTGTCCATCAAGCCCATGATGCACTCGCCATGCCCGACAAGGTCCCTGATCCGCCTTACGTAGAGTTCCCGGCTATCATGCTTCCGGGCGTGAATATCAGCCAGATAACCTGATAATGCACTTGCCCGCTCTACATCCAGTTCGGTTGCACCATTTGAGCGGATCCGCTCAAGATCAAGGAAATATTCGACACCCTCGACCTCCTCCATCAGCAGGAAATACTCCTCTGCATCGCCTGCCGACTTGAGTCTGCCATCGTGCGTGAAATAGCCGCAATCGATCGACCGCACGTGCTCTGGCAGTCTGTTAAATGTTGCGTGCTGCCAGATCAGGATCTGCGCCCGGTCAGAGAAATGATCGTGACCGAACCCGCCTCCGGTCCGCATGGACGAGAGGACTGCGGATTTGGCTTCGCCATCTGCCAGGAATCTGATGAGGAGTGGTTTACCGTATCCGAACTCTTTGAGTCCTTCCTCGGTCTCGCCGAGTTTTCCTGTGCCTGTTACTACGATCTCCTTTTTGTACACCTGTTTCAGGTACTCGGCGATGTCGTCTGGTTTCATGATGTTTATCTCCTTTTATAACCCTGATGTAACATCTTTTGCGTAAGTTATAACTGTTATGACATTTCAAGCCGGAAAATACTCCCATTGTAACCAATTTGACGAACTTTAAACCATAAATGATGGTTCAATCTATTAACCTTCCCCTTTCGGTGGATCTCTCTGGATTCCACCATTCTTTCTCTAGATGATCCTTGACCAGATTGAATAACTCCCATACAAGCTGTGCATCAATCGGATTCAATGGTTTCTGCTTATGTTTCTGTCTTCTCAAGACAAATATCTCATCGATCTGCGTATGCTTTGGATTTACGCTCTTGTCCAGCGCATTCGCCTCTGTAACAACAACATATAATGAATAAGGGTTTCCTCTCTTTAACCGTTCCGCCGCATAAGCAGCCCCATCCAGCATCGTCTTATCGAGATATGTCTTGCATTCTATCGCTACGATCGGAACTAAAATATTTTTTTGGATGGTGGCATGCATCTCCCTATCCGATGAAAATATGCAGAAAATCTCTTTGCCTATGGCAAAATCCTGATCCTTGACCTTGATGTCGACTCCCGGATTTCTCTCCCATTCGTCGATGTTCTTTGGAGAGAAACTCATATCAACATAAGCTTTCCCAGGACCCAATGTCAATTGCTTACCACTCAAAATTGGCAGTCCCTCAAACAAAAAATACAAAAACTCCTCTATAACCGTTGAATGCAATTTTGATTGGGATGTGAACCCATATCTGTTACCCCGCTCTTTTTTAAAGTGGGATTGATCGATAAAGTCCTTATATTCGTTTAAAAACTTCACTCTATCAAATATATACTTTTTGGAAGTGCCAGTAATGGATTCATTATGCCCTTTCCATTCATCATACTTCTCTTTGATCTCGCGAAGTAATTTGATATTCTCTTTGACCTTTTCATCCTTCAATTTCCGCTCTATATTGTTCCCATGTATGAATGGTAGCATTTCATCACCCCAGAAAGTCTTGCAGCCTTGATTGCTTCCTATATTCTTTGATTCTCTCTTCTGCGGTATTACAATAATTTTCAGATATATCGATCCCTATGTGCCTCCGATTTAATTTTTCCGCAACCAGCGTCGTCGTCCCAACGCCATTGAACGGGTCTAAAACGATATCATCTACATAACTGAATAATCTCATCAAACGATAAGGTATCTCTTCTGGAAACATTGCCGGATGATCATACATTTTCATGTTTCTCTCAGGAGCAACGTCCCACTTTGCATATACCCATTTCTTAAATTCATCACCTGTAATATCTATTTTATCCGCATCCCCTGTCTTTTTATGCGAGTCTTTGCAGAATATCTCAATAAATTCCCAAGTGTATTTCAAATACGGCATACTCGGACTTTTCCAGCTTCCCCACGCCGTGTATTTGCAGTTATAGTTGTGCTTATCCCATAGTATTTCCCCTTTCCAAAGCAGCCCCAAAGCTGATAATTGGTTTGAGATGATGTGGTGGGTCGGTATATAATCAGAAAACATTGGTTGAACATTGACACAGATACGACCAGCAGGCTTTAAAATTCTAAAACATTCTGCCCATATCCTATTCAATTTTGAAAAATAGTGAGACCAGTGGATGGCATCCTGACCTTCATCCTCTTCATACTCCAAACCAAAATTATAGGGCGGCGATGTGATGAGTATATCGATAGAATTATCGGGTATTTCTTTCAATATATTTTCGCTGTCTCCACAGTGGACCTTATTGACCCATCTGGAAATATCGGCTTCTTCAATTTCTGTTTTAGTACCGATTTTGTATTTAGTCCCCTCTCTACGTATTTCTTTATCCTTTCGATCTTTTACTTTCCGTTCTCTACTCAACAACTTTGCATCCGGATATTCCCCCGATCCGTTCGTTTTCTTGGCGGTTGTAGATTGGAGTTGCTGCATAGGTATGACATCGAGTGTAATGATTAATAAACCCTCCAGAATATTATATGCTCACAAGAGTTCGCACCTCAAAACCGCACCATCAGCGCGCCCAACCCGACTGCGGCAACTACGTACCCGCCACGCCCATCGACCTGCTTGCCTGATCGGAGGGCGCGACGGATGATTTATCATTTATCTTCACAGCCCCGCAATCGCGCTCTCTGTCCAGATCGTGAGCCTGCCTGCGTGTGTGCCAGGTGCGAGCATTTCCGCATTCAACCGGTCGCACATCACGACATCCACGCCAGAGAGGTTGCGCGCACCCTTCTCGATGCCGCTGTAATCGGATGTCACGATCAGGATGCTCTTTGGCTTCTTGTATTTTCTGCCACGAAGCTTCCCTCTGCCTGCCCTGATATGCTTCCCGGTCTTGGCACGGATCACGTCCTGCCAGAGGTTGATCGCCTGCAAAACCTCGCAAACGTCCTTGGTCTTCGCCAGACTCCCAAACGCATCCTCAAGAACGATCGGAAGACCGAGATCTGCCTCGAACCTGTGTCCTCTGTTAGTAACGAGGTCAGGATTGGTTGTGGCTGCAATCGCTGACCTGATCGCAAACCTTCGCTCCTTCCTGTTGATCTTCTCGCTCCAGTCCTTCTCTGCCTTTGGTGGATGCGCTTTTCTGCCGCCCTTTGCCTGCGGAACCCGTGCAGCGCGGTTTGAGTTCACAAGTCGTGGAATCTGCGCTATCCCCCTGCCTGATCCAAGCGAGCGCGCCGATGTCCTCATGCCCGCGTACGCTGTTACGCCATACGGCTGCCTGCGGTTTGCCTGCGCGGCAAGGACTGCTTTTTTGATGAGGTCCGGGCGGTAGGCTTCGGAAAATACATCTGGGAGATCGATTTCACGTAAAACGTCTCCGGATAAACTTAAAACATTGGTTTTCATCTAAATCACCCCTGATGCGATTCTTTGCTGATATAATTGATCGCAGGAGCGTCCAACGGCGGCTTGCCGCGTATGGGCGGTCTCATCCGGATCAATCTCTTTGACGGACCAGGAACGCTTCCGCGAATCATCACGTACCCGTTTTTGACGATGCCGTAGTTTATGAATCCGCCATCCGGAGTCACTTCAGTTCCGTCAGATCCGATCTTTAAGATCCGTTTGTTAAATTCGGTGCGCTGGTAGTACCCGGTCTGCCCCATCAGCGGCACAGTTCTCCGCACATAATGCGGGGTCCATGGACCAAGGTTTCCGATGTGCCGCTTCTTTCCGGTGCGGCTATGCTTGCCCTTCTGCAGCTGCACACCCCATCGCTTCACAGGTCCCTGCGTCCCTTTTCCGGTGGTTATCGCGGCAACATCCGCAAACTCGCCGGGAGCGAAGAGATCTGCCATCTGATACTCCTTCCCGAGAATCGATCTGCCGTACTCGAACTGCGCGGCAACGTCCCCACCAGCGATCAGCGTCTCCATCACGTCAGGCGTCTTCTTTGGAATCCCTGAAACGAGGTGCGGCATGGTCTGGACGACCGCACGGATCTCGCGCACCGCGCCCTCCTCAAGAGCGCGTTCGATGTTATCATTATCACGGTCTGCCCACACCTCTGTAATCAATTTCATCCCATAATATCCCCGGTCTGTGTAGGCACGCAGCGCAACAGCGCGCATGGCAGGAGTCTCGATGATCGTTACAGGCACCGATATCTCAATACCCGATGTAATGCTGTTCGGACGGTCGTCGATCATCAGCACATGGGTCATTCCTGCCTTGTACCCTGCAAAATCCTGTATCTTCGGCTCTTCTCCATCGGTCCGCCACGATCGTATCCGTGCGATCGGTTTCTTTGCTTTTTTTCTCGGGCTGAATGCAAGTGACCCTCTTCTTGGTCTGTGTATCGTTGGCATTTTTCAAATCCTCTTTCCAGAAGCATCGCTGTATACAGTATTAATGTTAACGTTCAAAAGGGGTTTGTCCGGACTACTGTGTTGCATGGTTGTGGAAAAATCCTAAATCCTGATATGGCATCGCGCAACTTGTCAGCCCCCACGTCATCGATAGGATTATGTATGATGAACGTCTCGTAATCATGGCGAAAAGTGCTTATACGCTTCAGACACCCCATATCGTGGAGGTCTCAGTATCACCGACTCCAAAAAAACATCAGACCCACATGAAAGCGCGACCAATGGCGATAAGAAATTGCAATCACCGTATCTTGTCATAGGCAGCGGTAACATCGGGTCAGCGGTTGCCAGAGAACTTGTGAATCGGAATAAGAAGGTTGTACTGATCGACAGGGATGCTGCGAAGGTTGAAACCCTTAAGGAGCAGGAGTTTGAAGCCATCGTAGGCGATCTCAACGACCCGGGTCTGCTCGATCCGATCGATATCAAGAGCGTTGAAGTGGCGCTGATCCTGAGTTCTGACGTTTCTGCAAACGAAAACGCAATCGTTACAATAAAGCAGGCATCAGAGAGCATTCAGGTGATTGCACGTGCACCAAACAGCATCGCAAAGACCAAACTTATAGAGGCAGGGGCTGACAGCGTGATCATGCCACCAAGGGTCGTTTCCGATGCCACGCTGCGGATCCTCGACCGCGTGGAATCTGCCAGACATGCCTCGAACGTCCTTAATATTCTACGCTCGATCGGTAACGGGAAACTTGCCATCGTGGTTCACGACAATCCGGATCCGGATGCCATGTCCAGTGCTGTTGCCCTGAAGACGATTGCTGAGAGCGTTGATATCGAATCCGAGATGCTGTACCGGGGCGAGATCGGTCACCAGGAGAACAAGGCATTCATAAATCTCCTCCAAATCGATATGAGCAAACTCGATGAACAGAAGGCACATTCTCTTGAAGATTTCAAGAAGATTGCGCTTATCGATTGTTCGATGCCAGGGGAGAATAACCTGCTCCCGAAGGATTCTGATGTTGCTATCGTCATCGACCACCATCCTGCCGAGATGAAGGCGGTACATGCTGAGTATATAGATATACGCCCGAATTCCGGAGCTACAGCAACGATCATGACGAAATATCTCCAGGAACTTGATATTCCGATCAGCAAGGATCTTGCGACCGCGCTGTTATACGGCATCCGCACCGACACACTCGGATTCAAACGGAATGCCAATCCGACCGATCTGACTGCGGCTGCACTTCTGTATCCTCTCGCAGACCATGATATCCTAAACATGATCGAAACGCCAGCCATCTCCACAGAAACGCTGGACGTGTTCGGGGAGGCGATAAGGAACCGGAAGATCAAGGGCAGTTACCTGATCACGAATGTTGGGATCCTTCGGGATCGGGACGCGCTTGCACAGGCTGCCGACTATCTGCTGAACCTCGAGGGCATCACGACCGTCCTTGTATACGGGATCGGTGAGGACTGCATATATCTCTCTGCAAGAAGCAACGATATCCGGCTGAATCTTGGAAAGTCGATACAGGACGCGTTCGGGGAGACCGGTTCGGCAGGAGGGCACTCAACAATGGCTGGCGCCCAGATCCCGCTCGGAGTCTTCAGCGACGCAAAAGATAGGCAGGCACTTATGAAGATCTCAGAAGAAGTGGTGATGAAACGGTTCTTTGCAGCGATCGGCGTTGAGAATGGGGATGAATGAATCTGGAAATCGAATTTTTGAACATGCTCAGGGCTTGTTAGGAAATAACCTGGCGGAATTAGTGCTATTTGCCCAAACGCGTGAGTTCGTGACTATGAGCGCAAGCGAAGCAGAGCCGAAGGCATAAAATCGGCACCAAGGGATGGCTGCACCAATGCTGCGCATTCACGAATAAACGAATGTATGACAAAATATAAAAACTATAGAATAATTAAAAAATAAAAAATAAAATCGCTCAAATGTTCTCGAGCGATTCGATACCGATCTTCCTGACGTTTGGCTTCCATATCTTGTCTGGCATCCAGTCAGGCTTGTTCTTTGGAGCGTTAACCTGTTCCCTCCACCCCTCGAAGATGTGTACCTTTTTTGTGCCGCGTTCACGTAGCATTATCCGTATAGGATTGGATTTGGTACTGCCAACCCGATTCGCAACCTTGAGCGCTGCCTGTCGAGGCTGCTTTCCAGAAAAGACACCATGTTCGCTGCCACCATTGTCCCGCAGTACAAAGTTCCTTGTTTTCTCCATAACATACACCTCGCGCTATGCTTAAGTCATGCGCATGTAATACTGATCACTTATAGGATATTAATGTAACGCCGGCAATGTCCTGCCCTGATGGCGGTGGCACCGATGGATCGCTCTTGGCGATGTCCATTAATGCGATGATCCGCGGAGATGAGATGCAATGGTAAGTATCATGGAAATCTACCAGTTACTCCCGAAACTGAACTGTAAGGAGTGTGAAAAGCCCACGTGCATAGCATTCGCAAGTTCGCTTCTGTCAGGCGAATCCAAGATTGCTGATTGCCCGCCGCTCTACGAGAGCGGATACGAGAGCCAATTGCAGGAACTGCAATCGCTGCTTGCGCCAGTGAGCGGGGCTACCGAGACCGGCCTAGTTATCCATGAGGAGCTATGCTTCGGGTGCGGGAACTGCGTCGTTGCCTGCCCCGTAAACGTTGCCAATGATCCGCATGGTGCGGCTCTCGGGCTTGCGCCATCCAACGACAAGGTGATCCTCGAAGTGGCAGGCGGCATCGTCACTGCCAAGAATGTCGGTGAATGCAGGCGGTTCGGGCAGAATAAGATCCTGTGCGATGTCTGTATCGTAACCTGCCCATCAAAAGCGATCGAATTTGTGTAAGGGAGCTTTTCACCAAACTTTTCACAAAAGTTTGATCAAAAACTGCCCTTCGGGGTTATACACCCGTTTTTCACTCGCAAACTTTCCACAAAGCTTTGACGGTTCCGCTGGCGCTTCGCATTCAAAAAATGGTCTCCGACCCGAAGGGCATTTCTTACTCGCAAACTTTTCACAAAAGTTTGATCAAAAACTGCCCTTCGGGGTTATACACCCGTTTTTCACTCGCAAACTTTCCACAAAGCTTTGACGGTTCCGCTGGCGCTTCGCATTCAAAAAATGGTCTCCGACCCGAAGGGCAGTTTTTACTCGATTTTTTGTGAAAAAATCGTGTGAAAGAATCAGCTCACGCCACCCGTACAGTCTCGAGGTTTCTCGGCACCTGAGTTTTGATGTGGTGTTTGTTATAAATCACACTTGCAAGACTCAGGCAGTTCCTCTCATCCCCATGCTCGGTCATCACAAGTTCCGGTTTCGGACGCATGTTCTTGATGTATTTTACCAGTTGGTTCCGGTCCGAATGCCCTGAAAACCCATCGATCGTGCAGACCTCGAGTTTGATCTTGAGCAACTCGGACACGCCCCTCCTTGTTATCGGTATCTCGGTCCTCCCCTTCTGGATACGCTGTCCCACAGTCCCCTCGGCTTGATACCCGACAAATACCAGAGTGCTCTTCTCATCCGGTGCAAATGCCTTGAGGTATTCCATGATCGGACCGCCGTTCATCATTCCCGAGGTCGAGATGATAATCGCGGGATCGATATTGCTCAAAAGATCCTCCCGCATCTTCTGCGAATCCACCTTGACGAAACAATCCGCAAGGAACGGATTCATCCCTTTGTGGAAGATCTGATTCCGCAGATCGCTGTTCAGATACTCAGGATGCGTGGTGTGGATCGCTGTTGCCTCCCAGATCATGCCGTCCAAATATATCGGAACCTGCTCGATCTTCTTCTGCCGCATCGCCTCTTCGAGAACCAGCATCACATCCTGACTTCGCCCGACCGCAAAAGCAGGGATCAGCACCTTGCCCCCGCGTTCGATAGTCCTCTTCACGATCTCTGATAGGTTCTTCTCTGCAACATTCCGCGGAGGCTGGAAATCATTCGGACCGCCATAAGTCGCCTCCATGACCACGGTCTCCGCTCTCGGGAAATTGTTGATAGCACTGTCGAACAATCTCGTCTTTTCATACTTGAAATCGCCAGTAAAGACCACGTTGTGCAACCCATCGCCGACGTGGAAGTGAGCGACCGCTGATCCGAGGATGTGCCCTGCATTGTGGAGTGTCAGTTTCATATCAGGCGCGATATCGGTAACGCTCCCATAATCAAGAACAATTGTGTGTTTGAGCGCTTCCCTGACCATATCCGAGCTATACGGGATCCGCCTTCCTTCCTTGTTTGCGACATCGATGTAATCGATCTGCAGAAGCGCCATCAGATCGCGGGAGGGGGGTGTAGCATACACAGGACCACGGTACCCATACTTGAACAAGAGCGGCACAAGCCCGCAGTGGTCGAGATGCGCATGTGTCACAACTACGCCATCGAGGTGTGTGATAGGGGAGACTTCAGGGATGTACAGGTATGGTGTGCTGCCGTTGTCATCAGCACCCACATTGATGCCGCAATCAATCAACACTCTCGTTTCCGGAGTTGACAGCAAGAAGCAACTCCGTCCAACCTCTCTACAACCTCCGAGTGCTGTTATGCGTATCCAGTTATCAGGAGATGTGATGCTGCGATGTATCTTCTCCCCGAGTTCCCGCAGGATCTTTTTGCGCTCGTCAAGACTCTCGCGCAGCACATGCCTGACGTTCTTTATCGTTGACGATTCGATCGGTGGGGTGCGCACGACCTTTGGCGTCCAGCCGATGTGTCTTGTGATCTCACGAAGCATTGATCCGTGCTGTCCGATAACGAGCCCTGGCTTCTCTGCCTCGATCGTAACCTCTCCAGTATCGCTATCAAAGCAGTAGTCGGTGATGCCAGCATCCGCCGGCGCTATCTTCTCGATTGCAGCAGTCGCATCAGCAGGATCATACAGCACACTCTTGTCAGGACGTATCACGATCCGCTTTCGCACATCCTTCGCAATCGACCGCACGATCTCGCCGTTATCTGCCAGTTTCCGCGGCTCCTTCGTGTATATCACCAGTTCGGGACCCTCGAACTCCACGTCCGAGATCGTCACTCCGACCGGAAGATTCTTCCGTATCCGCTGCCTTAATTCAGACAGTGTCTCTTCTATACCCATTAATTCCCCAGTTCACCGATTTTCTTCTTGATATCGTCCTCGTGCATCTGGATATACTGGTCTTTTGTGATAATTATCACATCGATCCCGTCCCCAGATGCCGAGTCCCGCTTCATAACGTTGTGAAGCGCACGGACCGCGAGATCGGCGCCCTCGTCGGTGGTGATGTCTTCCCTGTATCGATCCTCAAGTATGCCGTAAGCAATCGGCGAGCCCGATCCGGTGGAGACCGCTTTTCGCTCCTCAAGCCTCCCCCCGAGCGCGTCCAGTGAGTAGATGCACGGACCGCTCTTGTCCACGCCTCCGAGCAGGAGCTGAACATAAAACGGCATCATCCGCTGTGCTCCGAGCACGCTTGAGAGCAGGTTTGCCATTGCCTTGACCGTCATCGGCTCGCACGTCCGCATCCTGTGCAGACTCGATTCCACCGAGATGACGCGTACAAGCCGCTGGGCATCACCGACAGCACCTGCTGTGGTCATGCCGACGGTATCATCGATCTTGTATATCTTCTGCGCATCCTTGCTCGCGATGAGATATCCCATCGTTGCTCTCTGCTCACTTGCGAGAACGACGCCGTCCTTGCAAACTAATCCAATCGTGGTCGTACCTTTTAGTATATTATCGTCCATTAGAAGCACCTCATAAACGAAAAAACGAGTTTCTCAATGAATTGCTTAATTGATAGTGTGATACGTCCGGTATATAAGGCTTTCCATGAAGCGGGGCTGCAACTTGCCCGGGTGCCGCATCGAATATCTGGCTATTGTAGAAGTGCTAATCAAAGACGATCTGCACCGGTTCGATTAAGTTTACCGCGTCAGAAAGTTCTATCTTCAGGTCTTCGAGTTCAATGCTTCGCATCTTCAGTTCTTCCCTTAGATTGCCCAGTTCCTCGTCGATCTGAGCTATATCCTTAGTCTTCTCGGCAAGCTGACCCTCAAGCGCGGTTTTTGTTTTCGATATGGTCAAGTCAGATATCTGGTGCTCGATCTCATGAGTCTCGGACATAAGGGTGTCGTGTCGCTCCTTTTTCGGCGCGAAGGAGTCCATTATTTGATCAATCTGATCAACGATCTTATCGCGTTTCTTATCCTTCAGTCCGAGCGCGCCGCTCTTGACTATCTGCAGCATCTCTATCAGGAAATCGTTGACATCAGCTACGTCCGCCGAAATCGGGTTTTCGAGGCACACATCCAAGAGCCCTTTCTGCTTCTTTGAAAGCGTGTACCTTCCACTCTCGCTCTGTTTTTTCATCCGATTTAATGCCTTGTTAAGTGGAATAAACAGTTCTGTAACGTTACTTTCGATGTTATTCGCTTCCATCTCTCTTTCGTTCAACCTGTCTTCAAGTTCAACAAAGGAACTCCATTCCTTGCTCTGTGAGAGTTGCTCCAGTTTGGCGGTGCAATCGCTTATCTCACGCTTTATTTCATCTATTTTAGAACTGTTCTTCTGTATCTTTGAGTTACCTGCTACGATATCTCTTTTTATATCATCTATTCGCTGTATAGTCTCTGTTATCTCATCGAAACCCTTTATTTTCGCGCCTTCCCGGTCGAGCAAATCTATGAGTTTTGCTAACGATATTTTTATACTTCTAAGGTCCGTGAATACCGCGCCAACCTCCTGTGGAAACAGGTATTTGGCACGGTGGTGGCTCTTTGCAGACTTCTCAATTGTGGCGTCAAGAGCGGTATCGGCAGACCTGCAAAATTCCATGATGTCAGGATAATCCATCGCCGGAGTGCTGATTCTATCGATCATTACATTGATCTGCTTGATCATGCTGTCGCGGGCTGCAAACCCCACCCTGAGTACACGGGACGGTAACTCTGGCGGATCTGCAACTTTCAGGCTCTTGATATCGCGAATCAGTTCTTCTTTTGTCTCCTCGATCTCTGCGAATATCTGTGCAGCGGATTCGAAGAACCCTCCAAGTTCTGCTCTTGTCCTCTCTGAAACCCAGTCTCCAAGATCATGGAACGCGACCGTATCTGTCGTACGAGGTTTCTGATGGTTCTGCTTCCCGAGAATTTTGTTTAGCCATTTCACTGTATTCCCGCCTGTCCTATAGTTTTGAATGGTATCGGTTATGTCGTTTCTATATTATAGGTACTACCGGAGGAGCTTGCCAGCCCTGCCATCCCACTACATCTGGCAGAAATTTAATGTATCACCGCCGCAATAACAAAACGCATGGAAATGATAAGTGACCGCATCAAAAAAGGGCTTGCGCGGGCACCCCACCGCGCACTGCTCAGGGCAACAGGCGTTACAGACTTTGAGATGGATAAGCCGTTTATAGCAGTGGTGAATTCCTGGAATGAGATCATCCCGGGTCATATTCATCTCGACAAGATCAGCGAAGCAGTGAAAGCCGGCATACGGATGGCTGGAGGCGTGCCGTTCGAATTTAGCACCATCGGGATATGCGACGGCATAGCAATGAACCATGAGGGCATGAGATACCCAATGCCGTCGAGAGAACTGATCGCAGACTCGATCGAGATCATGGTGCTTGCGCACGCGTTCGATGGGATGGTGCTGATACCGTCCTGCGACAAGATCGTGCCAGGGCATCTGATGGCGGCGGGACGCCTCGACCTGCCAGCGATCGCAGTTACCGGTGGACCGATGCTTCCCGGTTTTGTTGGCGACCGGGAGGAGGACCTGATCTCTGTATTCGAGGCGGTCGGCGAGTCACGGGACAACATCCGCAACCTCGAGGGCTTAGCGTGCCCGGGTGCCGGATCGTGTTCAGGGCTCTTTACAGCAAACACGATGGCGTGCATGACCGAAGCGCTTGGATTGAGTCTTCCCGGATGCGCAACCGCTCACGCGATCGATGCAAAGAAGATCCACATCGCAAAGGACTCAGGAAGGCAGATCCTCGAACTGGTGCGCCACAACATAACAGCACGCCAGATCGTTACGGAAAAGTCATTTGACAACGCGGTCGCCGTCGATATGGCGATCGGTGGCAGCACAAACACGGTACTTCACCTGCCCGCTATCGCGCACGATTTCGGTATCACGCTTCCGCTTTCACGGTTCGACGAACTGAGCCGGACTACCCCTCACCTCATCAATCTGCGCCCGGGTGGAGAGCATTTCATGATCGATTTCGACAGGGCAGGCGGTATCTATGCAATCATTGAGCGACTCCAGCAGAGTTCCGGAATCGATCTCGGTGCGCTCACTGTGACCACCGGCACGATCGGCGAGAATCTGGATGACATGGTGATCGTAAACCCCGAGACGAACAAAATGGTCATCGCAACCGTGGACGCGCCCAGGCACCCGGAAGGCGGGATTGCAGTCCTTTACGGGACGCTTGCGCCGCAGGGATCAGTAGTCAAGCAGACCGCAGTCGATCCAAAGATACTCAGACACACAGGACCTGCAAAGGTCTTTGAGAGCGAAGAGGATGCGATGGAAGCGATCATGAATAAAAAGATCGTGTCCGGAGACGTGGTCGTTGTCAGGTACGAGGGTCCGAAGGGCGGCCCGGGGATGCGTGAGATGCTCTCCCCAACATCAGCGATTGCAGGCATGGGGCTTATCGATTCGGTTGCTTTGATAACGGACGGGCGGTTCTCTGGCGGGACACGCGGACCCTGTATCGGGCACGTATCGCCAGAGGCAGCAGCCGGTGGGACGATCGCCCTTGTAGAGGACGGCGATACGATCGAGATCGATATCCCGAACCGGAGACTGGACCTCATGGTCGATCAGGACGAACTTAACAGGCGGAAAAAGGCGTGGAAACCACCTGAATCGAAATTGAGCGGCGTGCTGGAACGGTACCAGCGGATGGTCGGAGACGCAAGCGAAGGAAGCGTGATCAGTTAGTCTGTTTCGAGTACCACGGTGGAAAAATCAGAGATATGGCGGAGGGGCTGAGCACGAATATTCGCTGACTTTTGCAGCCCCTCCGATCGAAGTTGCAGAATACGTGTGTTTCCGAAAAGACTATGATTGACCACTCCTCAAAACCAAAATAGAAAACTGACGCTAACCAGAACCGTCTACGGGACACCGGAAGCGGGAACGATCATCGGCACGTCTGCCCCCGCCCCTATCTGCCGCCGACCGTCTCTATCTTGTACGTGACATCAAGCCCCTTCAGCGTCAACTGGACTCGATCCCCGATCTGCAGAATGTCATCGATGCTTGCATTTGCGCCCCAGTCATAGACATAATCATATGCGCCCTGCATCGCTCGAAATCCCATATCGGTTAGTCGTTTGTTCACCTCAGAGGGTGTGCCACCCTCGCTGTTGAACCATATAATTAGATAACTCTTCATATCGCGTCACCTTCTATGACCACATCACCCGGACTGGTTATTATGTTTTTGGTTGTTCCGGCGGAAGTCCGATCGCATTGATGTGATCGATCAACTCGGTGAATGCAGAGATCTCGAACTGTATAACCTCTTCTTTCGTCATGCTGATGCTCATCTCGCCGTCAACGGTCAGCCGATCCGGACCCCTGCGCACAAGCCGGTCCACGCCATCGCGGGAGAGCACCTCCTTAAGTTCGGTATCGTGCACGAACGCCCTGCCCGGTATGAAGACCGTTTCCTTGACCGTGCTCAGGTCGAGTGCCTTGATGTCATCGATCGTTATCAGGCAGCCGATGTCCTTGTTGACATCGACCACGTTCACATAATCGTTCTTAAACTGCAAGACCTTCGATAGGCGCGGCTTTGCGACGCTGCTCGTTAGCACGGTCGCCTCCTTCACGATTCCTGGCAGTTGTGAGAGTGCATCTACATCGTTCCTGATCGCAAACGGCGACCCGATAAGCGGATCCTCAAGTGGAGTCCCTGTGACCCTGAACGAGTGGTCGTCCGCTGCATTACGCACGATCGATAGGAACTCAACGATTGTGTGTGTCGGCACATCCATGATCGGCGCATTTCCAAGAATCAAGCCCTGATGCGTGGCGTTTGCAAACCTCATCAGAAGAACACCGGTAACACCCATCTCCTCGAGATCAGAGAGCGTCTTTTCAAGTTCGTCCCCGTCATTCACTCCCGGGACGAGAACGATCGCTGCATAGACTGTGCAGCATTCGGCAAACCGGCGCAGCATAGAGAGCGATGCTTCAGGGGTCTTATCCCCCATGTATTTCTTTCGAAGCGCTGGATCTGTCGAGAAAACCGTGAATGACACCTCATCGACACCCCGATCTATGAAATAATCCGCGTCGTCTGGCTGATCGAATCCTTTTCCGCTCGTGTATCCAAGATTGATCGGAACGCCATAAAAGGACAGTGCATCAACCAGTTCATGGAGATCAGGGTAGCAACTGAGATCGCCGCCGCCGCTGATCGTGATTCTATCGACCTCCTGATTCGCAAACTGTATCGACCGGCTCACTTCGCTTATAACGAGTCGGAACGGCTTAAACCCGGAATAAGCCTCCCTCACAGCATTTGTACAGTACTCACACCCTTTCTGGAATGGAAAGCAGTTTTTACAGCCGAACGGTTCGATCTCTCCGACTCCCTTGAAGTAACAGTACCTGCAGAAGCCCATGCAGTCGCGCCCGGGTCTTCCTCCGATGTCAGCGAGTATTTCCATCTTTAATCACATTCGTTGCCTGTATGTTACCTTGCCACTATGCGGACAAAGTACTTAATGATCGTGATCGCGACACTGTCTGAAAATCAAGTAATTTATCACCGCGGAATACGAAGTATCGCCGAAGGCGGAACGCGGAGGGGACAAGAGTTTCGGGGTCGTTTTCAACCCTCTGCGTGGCTCTGCGCACTCTGCGGTAGAATCTAAGGGCATGGCAATTTCAATAGAAAAATCGACAGTGTCCGTGATCGCTATTCCGCTGCCCATACCGGGCTTGCCGAACTGCTCAACCGCGCAACAGCTCGTCCGGACTGCGAGCACGCTTACCAGGGCAATCGGGACGGACCTGAGGGAGGCGTGTATGAAACGGGATCAGTTCAAGCGGTTAATTGTCCTGATACAGCGGGAACGCGGATATCTCGCGAAAGCGTTTGCAAGTCGCAGGTTCTCTTTGCATGAAAGCACGGCAAACTTCATCCTCGTCTGCATCAGCAGTTTAAAACAAGCAATACATTTAAAACCAGAACATAGATTCATAACAGACCATGTTCGAGCAGGAATATCAACTCTCATACTTCATAGAGGGTGGATTCATACGCAAGCAGTGCCCGAAATGCGGCGGGTATTTCTGGACCCGAAACGAGGAACAGGAAACCTGCGGCGACGCACCATGCGATGAGTACACATTTATAGGCAGCCCAGCATTCTCAAAGGAATACGATCTTACAGAGATGCGTGAGGCGTTTCTTTCATTTTTTGAGGCGAATGGCCATACACGAATCGACAGGTATCCGGTGATCGCACGGTGGCGTGATGACATCTACTTGACCATCGCATCAATCGCGGATTTCCAGCCGTTTGTCACATCAGGGGTCGTGCCTCCGCCAGCAAACCCGCTCTGCATCTCCCAGCCGTGCATACGGCTCGATGATCTGGATTCGGTTGGCAGGAGCGGCAGGCATCTCACGAATTTTGAGATGATGGCGCATCATGCCTTCAATGGTCCTGAGAAGGAGATATACTGGAAGGACGAGACTGTGGAGTACTGCGACCGCCTGCTATCCGATCTCGGGATCCTCAGGGACGTCACATACAAAGAAGAGCCATGGGCCGGCGGCGGGAATGCAGGTCCCTGCCTCGAGGTGCTCGTCGGCGGTCTCGAAATCGCAACCCTCGTATTCATGGATATGTGCGAGAGCGGCGACGGCGAGATCGAGATCAAGGGAAAGCAGTACGCTAAAATGGATAATTACATCGTTGACACCGGCTACGGACTTGAACGGCTCGTGTGGGCATCGAAAGGATCTCCAACGATATATGATGCGATATTTCCGGAAACTGTTAACAAAGTGATGGAACATGCCGGGATCGAGCACTCACTGCAGGATCCCGAGTATGCGAAGGTGCTTGCGCAGAATGCGCGGTTATCAGGGTTATTCGATCTCGATCTGACCACGGATCTCGAGAATCTTCGGAAAACTGTAGCAAAAGCGATCGGGATCGATGTGGAACGGTTGAAATCGATCATAGAGCCGGTTGAGAAGGTGTATGCCATCGTGGATCACGCAAGGTGCCTTGCATTCATGCTCGGCGACGGGATCGTCCCGTCGAATGCGAAGGCAGGCTATCTTGCGAGACTGGTCATCAGAAGGATGCTTCGGCAGATGGATGCACTTAAACTCGATGTCCCGATCACGGATCTGGTGGAGATGCAGTTATCATCGATTGGCGACCCCGCGTACCTGCGTCGGCTGGATACAGCAAGAGAGATCCTTGATCTTGAAGAGGAGAAATACCGCCAGGTTATCTCGAAGGGCAGGCGGCTTCTTGCGCGTTCGGTCAAGAAGTTTGGAGATGCAGGAGCGATCCCGACATCGCAGCTCATTGAGTGGTACGACACGTACGGCATCCCGCCAGAGGTTACGAAGGAAGTGGCAGACAGCGAGAGCATCGGCATCGATCTTCCTGATAACTTCTATTCGATGGTCGCAAGCACCCATGCCGCTGCACCGGCAGAGGTTGCAGAAACGCCATACACAGAGTATGCAGACCGGCTGAAATTCCTTCCGAAAACGTTACGCTTATTCTATGATGAACCGTCCAGCATAACATTCGAGGCGGTGGTGCTCGACGTCTTCGATAACCATGTCGTCCTTGACCAGACGTTATTTTATCCTGAAGGCGGAGGACAGCCCGAAGATCATGGAACGATCGCAGCGCCGGACATTGTTCTGCGTGTGGTCGATGTACAGTCTGCAAACGGGATCATCCTGCACAAGGTCGACGAACCGGAAGATGACCTGACGTATATGGTAAAGAAGGGCGATATCGTCAGTGGCACGATCGATTCGAAGCGGAGGTTAGCACATACCCAGCACCACACAGCCACGCACATCGTGAACCACTGCGCAAAGGCAGTTCTCGGGGATCATGTGTGGCAGACCGGTGCACAGAAATCGGAGACGAAGGCGCGTCTTGATATAACGCATTTCAAACGGATCACGGATGAGGAGTTTTCAAAGATCGAGCGGCTCGCAAACGAAGAGGTTGTGAAGAACCAGCGCGTGTATTGCGAGTGGATGGACAGGATAGATGCCGAGAAAGAGTATGGCTTTGTCCTGTATCAGGGCGGTGTTCCGCCGGGAAGCGATATCAGGGTCGTTCGGGTCGGCGGTGACGTGGAGGCGTGTGCCGGGACGCATCTCCGGTATACAGGCATGATCGGGCAGATCAAGCTGCTGCATACCGAGCGGATCCAGGACGGCGTCGAGCGGATCGAATTCGCTGCAGGCAGCGCAGCGGTGCTTGCGTCCCAGGCGCGGGACCGTATCCTGAACTCGGCGTGTTCAATTTTCAGGGTACCTCCTGAAAAACTCCCTGACGCGGCAGACCGTTTCTTTACCGGGTGGAAGGAGCTTTCAAAGCAGAACACGCGTTTAAAGGAGGAACTTGCCTCCGCACTCGCAGGTAACATGGTTGCGGGCGCAAGATCGGCTGGCGATGTCAGGATTACATCATACGTCAGCGCGGATGCAGACATGCAGGAACTGATCAAGATCGCAGGAGCGATGCGCGAGATTCCGGATATGATCGCATTCGTGGGCAGCACCCATGATGGCGGAAAGGTCGTGGTCTCGGTCGGCAGGGACGCGCAAGCGAGCGGATTTGATGCAGGCGCGATCGTGCGCGAGATCTGCAAAGAGATCGGCGGCAGCGGTGGCGGAAAACCGGATCTTGCACAGGGCGGCGGTCCCGATGCAGGTAAGCTTCAGGAGGCGTTTGATGCGAGGGTTGCCTCGATCATGGAGCGCGATGAAGGGTAAGCAGGTCGGAAGGAGCGATCCGAACAGGGTGTGGAAATGCCAGACGTTTCAGGGACAATAGGTTACCGGAAAGTAACAAAAAGTCTCGCACAGAAGGTTTTATATAGGCTAAGTAACCGCGCACGAATAACCGGTATACTTAAGGCAATACATCTCGAAACTACTTCCTACCAACCCGTTTCACCACAAAATTTGCAATCTCTGTGTCCCT
>DASC01000145.1 GCA_002503595.1 Candidatus Methanogaster sp. UBA203
TCGATGTCGCACGTATCGTGTCTGATGCGGTCGCTGGTTCGAGCGTTCTGAAACTGCTCCAGTGAAACCTTGTTTCGTGGTGTTCTGTCTGCGCTCTTCTGTCTCTCTCTGAAATCTGTCAGGCACAGATCCGGACTTCTGACACGCCGAAGATTGTGGACATTCTATTCTGCGAGGGCGTCTGAAAGTCCGTATCAAGAATTCCTGTGCAGTCCCAAATGTTTTGACTTTATATACGCACCCAAGAACATTGTATCATCAGCGCGACCACCCCGCCCCCGAAAACCATAACACCAGATCCAGCCAACCGGATAACCAAAATGATCATACTATCAGGCGGAACCGGAACACCAAAACTCCTTGCAGGGATGAGAAAGGTCATACCGGAGGAGGAGATCACAGTGATCGTTAACACAGCAGAGGATGCGTGGGTCTCCGGAAACCTCGTCTGCCCTGACCTCGACACGGTTCTGTACCTGTTTGCAGACACAATCGATGCCGCAAAATGGTGGGGCATCCGCGACGACACATTCACAACCCACGAATCGCTGAAACGAGCCGGGCACCCTGAAATCATGCGGATCGGAGATAAGGATCGTGCGACCCACATCATGCGGTCAGACCTGATCCGAAAGGGTCGCACCCTCACAGAAGCGATCCGTGAACTGGCACGCTCATCTGGCATACGAGCCAGCATTCTTCCGATGACTGACCACACGGTTGCAACACACATCACCACGCCTGCGTGCGAGATGCACTTTCAGGAGTACTGGATCACGCATGGAGGCGATCCGGACGTGCTCGGTGTAAACATCCACGGCATCGACGATGCCGCGCCGTCTGATGCTGTGCTCTCTGCCCTTGATAGCGACGATCCGGTCATCATCGGTCCGAGCAATCCGATAACAAGCATCGGCCCGATACTCAAACTGCCAGGGATGCGCGAGATCCTGCGCGAGAAGATGGTGGTTGCGGTAAGCCCGATCATTGGCGATGCGCCTGTCAGCGGACCTGCCGGAAGACTCATGCGTGCGTGCGGATACGAGGTATCCTCGGCAGGCGTGCTCGAATGTTACCGCGATCTTCTGGGCGATCTTCCGGATGTCTTTATGATCGACACGGATGATATCGAGATCGGCATCGACGGTGGCGTCGAGATCGTGCGTGCAGATACGATGATGACGTCTGTTGATAAGAGTGAGGCGTTGTCCCGGCTGGTTGTTGATTCGTTCAGTAATCTGCCGGTACAGATACATACTCAGGCAACTTGTGTGTAATTCAGGGATTTGTATTTGTGTGCATCCGTGTTCGGTACAAGCATCAGGGTAAGTTGGCAGTCCCGGTGGAAAGCCGGGTGACAGGTTTATTAACACCAGCACCGAGTCACATACATATCCGAAGCCAAGGGCCCGTGGCTTAGCCAGGATATAGCGCCGGCCTTCTAAGCCGGACGTCCCGGGTTCGAATCCCGGCGGGTCCGTAGAGATGCGAGCAAAAGAGATCAGGGGAATCGCACGTGAGACACTCGAGTTCATACTCGAAGTGAGCAAGTCGACTGCACCGAACGAATTCGCAGGGCTGTTGCGCGCAGAGGATGGGATCATCACCGAAGTGGTCGTGCTGCCGGGAACCGAGTCGTCCGAGGTGAGCGCGGTCATGCACATCTACATGCTGCCGATGATCTCAGTCGCAGGCTCGGTACATAGCCACCCGACACCGAATACCAGACCCTCGCAGCATGATCTGTCCCTGTTTGCACGGACCGGTAACTGCCACATCATCGCCGGTTTCCCGTACAACGAGCATAGCTGGACGTGCTATGATGTCTATGGAGCGCGGAGAAAACTCCCTGTCCTCGATGTCGACTTTGGCGACGTGTGATGCGGCGAATTCTTAAGGATTCGTGCGATTCATCCAAGCGTGAGCATTCGTGTTCGATGCAAGCACAAAGGCAAGTCGGCAGTCCTGTGAAATCCCAAAAAGTTATTAAGAATCAGGACATATATATCAGTACATGATTCCAGAAGAGATAAAGAATTTTCTGTCTCATGAGGGGGGCAGTTCGCTGATCATACAGGGGAATCCGGGTACTGGCAAAACCATTCTGACACTTGAACTGATGGATGCGTTCCTGGATTGCAATCCCATGTATCTTACCACAAGGTCGACAACCGATGCAGTCTACAGGCATTTTCCACGACTACGTCAAAGACACAAGGAGATCAATGTCATCGAATCGAAAGACACGTTCTGGGACAGATTCTTTAAGAAAGATGATAGTGATGAATTGCGTGTCGAAAGGGATGCTTTTGAGATGTACGGGATGCTTGACGATCCCGACAGGACTGATATAACCGAGTTTGACCAGGTCTGTGACCGGGTTGATGCGTTCCTGCCTGAAAGATCACTGCTCGTGCTGGACAGCATCGAAGGGTTGTGCGATAAATATAAAGTGAGTGAAAAGTTTTTCGTCGGTCTCATCAACCGATGCCTGATCGAACCTGCACATACCAAGGTCATCATCATCCTTGAGAAGATGGAGAAGACGGAGATCGACTATCTCGCAGACGGTGTGATCTCGCTGCACCAGGTGGATCGCGATGGCAGACGTATGCGGATGCTGTCCATCGATAAACTGCGCGGTACCGCTATAAACCAGCCAAGTTACCTGTTCACTCTGAAAAACGGGAGATTCCACAGTTTCAATGCGTTTGATGTCATGTATCCGGAAGAGTACCTGCCGTTTGAGCCGATCCCAAATAGCAAGACGCACTATTCGACCGGAAACCGTGATCTGGATGAGGTATTCGGAGGATACCGGATCGGGAGTTATATCCTGCTGGAAACCGGTGAGAATGTCGATAACTTCTTCTACACACTGCCGATGCTGACCGCTGCAAACATTGTGAGTCAGGACGGCAGCGCGGTCATACTCTCGGTCAGCGGCGCAGGCCCAAGCGAGGTCAAGAACAACGTCTTCGAGTACGGGTTGAGCGATAGATTGAACTCATTTCGGGTCGTGACCGAAGAGAATCCCGAAGAGCCGGTGACCGAGGATTTTGTCGTGGCTTATGACAAGGAACGCTTCTCAAGCAACTTCAATATACTGGACCGGGAGCTTGCGAAACTGCGGGCAGAGCGAGGCGGAGACGTCGTGAAGATCGTGGATTACGAGATTCTTGAGACGATGCTCGGCATGCAGGCGCTTAAAAGGATGATCCTCTCGGATAAGAAGTACACTGCTGCGAATAAGATCCTGACGATAGCGATATGCAAACACAGCATCGCTCCCGAGATCAAAAAAACACTTGCGAACATCTCAGATATCCATATAAGACTCAATAAATATAATGACACAATGATACTCTATGGCGAGAAGCCGACGACGAGTGTATATGTGATCGAACCGGATGTCAGACGCGGATACAAGGACGTCAAACTGACCCTCGTGAGATGAAGGATCATTCTGGCTTTGCCGGTGATGATGCCGATATTGGGTCCGGCGGTGCATTTACACGAGATGTTTCAATGAAATCCCACGGCAAATTCCTGCAAATCTGTTATAAACCGGAAGCAGCGACAGATATATATGCGATTGAACTCGATCTCTCAACGTAAATATGAGGACGTCAAACTGACCCCGGTGAGATGATGTATACATTTATAGCACTGTTTATAATATATGTCGCAGCGTTGATCGCTGTCGGGTGGCATTTCGCAAAGAAGCAGCGGACGATGACCGATTTCTGGATTGCAGGGCGAGAGATCGGGGTAGGGAACATCGGGATGTCTGCCGCGGCATCGTGGCTCACTGCGGGAGCCCTATTCCTCGTCACCGGGATGTTCCTGTTCATTGGCACAGGATCGATCTGGATCTTTGTTGCACCAAATATCATCGCGCTTGCTGCAATTGCACTCCTTGTCCCGCGGATCAAGCGTCTCCCGTCACTGACCCAGCCGGAACTGATCGAACTTCGGTACGGCCCTCTGCTGCGTGCGCCGATTGCGATAGCGATCACGATCGTGATGATCCTCTTTGCGGTCACCGATTTCAAGGGGTTCGGTTACGTACTCTCCGTATTCTATGACATACCCCAGATCTATGCCGTGCTGATCATGGTGGTTGCGATCTCGCTCTATGTGACACTTGGCGGTCTCAGGGCGGTGATATGGACAGATGCGGTCCAGTTTGTCTTCCTTGCCGCGCTTGCAATCCTGATCGGGGCTGCAGCACTGTATATGCCGGTGCAGAATACAGGCGTGGCTGTATCCGACCTCTTTTCCGGGATGGGTGCTGGTTTCTGGGATATCTTTGCTCTCGGCGGGATCGTTGGAGTGTTTATCATGATGATCGCGATGCTTCCGGGATGGATCACAGAGCAGGATCCGTGGCAGCGCGTCTGGGCGGCAAGGGACGTAAAATCCGCACGGTACGGGATGATGCTTGGTTCAGTACTGATCGCTGCCGTATTCTTTGCCTGTTTCCTTGCAGCGATCGGGCTTAATTCTCTTTATCCGGCGCCTACCGACATGCCCGGTGCCGAACAACTCTATCTCATATTCATCCAGGACACGTTTCCACCAGTCGCAATCGCAATAATTGCGATAGGATTTGCCGCAGCCGCGATGTCCTGCGCAGACACGTTTGCAACCTCGGGCGCATCCTGTATATCAAGGGACATCTACCAGCGGTTCATCAAGCCGGATGCGACGATGAAGGAGATGCGAACCGTGAACCGCGCGCTTATTGCCGTGATGCTCGTAATCTCTGCCGCAATCTCGATGCATGTCGAGACGATACTGGATGCGGTCATCATGGCAACCGTCATCGGCACATCATCGTACTTCTTCCCGATCGTGGGTGCGCTCTTCTGGAGGCGCGCAACCGCGAAAGGCGCGCTTGCAGGACTCGTGATCGGCGGCACCGCCCAGATCGGACTGATCATCGCGGAGGCTACATACCTCGGAAAACTCGACAATATTTCCCCGTTTTTGATCGAGCATGGCGTCCTCATAGCGGTATCGCTTAGCGCAATCTCGTTTATCGCAGTCTCGCTCGCAACAAAGCGACCCGATGACCACAATCTTGCTCCGTTCTTCCCTGACGTGGCAGAGCGTTTCATAAGGAAAGGGGCGGCTTCGGTGGACCGGGGCGACCCTCTATACGCGCTGTTCAGAAGAGATGTCGAGAAGCAAGTTTCCGGAGAGCGTGTGCATCTAAGCGCTGTTATCAGAACAAAGCACGTGTTCGACTGGGGCGAACTGATCTTAAAACTTGCAGACACACGCGCATGGATCGCACCGAGTGGGTTTGAGGTTGCATACCGGATGTCGAGCACGGATATGCTTGCATGTCCAAGAATCGTGCATGGCGGCGAGGATCAGGTCTGGATCTTCGCTGAACCGCTCGCGGATCAGGAGGATGAGATCCTGATAGAGATGTTTGCCGCGCGCCAGGAGATTCGAGAAGTACTCACTTAATATTCCACAAACTGGCTGCCAGCGCTTCGCAGGCGCGGCTCTTCGAGAACCACGGTTTTATCAGGGTCTTTGAATGTGCTGCCTATCTCGTAGCAGTCCTTGCCGTGTTTTTCTGCGATCTGCACAGCGGAATCTACCTCATCCGCTGGCAGGACGATGCAGAACCCGATCCCCATATTATAGACCTGGTACATCTCTGCCGCACTCACAGGTCCGTGTTTCCGGATCAACTCAAAGACCGGAGGCGTTTTGGGTAGATTGTCGAGCTTGAACCCGCAGTCCCTGCTAACCCTCCTGAGATTCAAGAACCCGTCGCCTGTTATGTGGGCAAGCGATCTCAGATCCAGACCGGAATCAAGCATCTCTCTAATCTCTCTTGTATAGATATTCGTCGGTTCGAGCAGTTCCTCGCCTAGCGATCTTCCAAGTTCGTCGATATACTCATCCGCGCCAAATTTATCCAGAAGAACCCTCCTTGCAAGCGTCATCCCGTTGCTGTGGACGCCCGAACTTGCAAGACCGAGTATCGCGTCCCCTTCTTCGATTGCATCTCCAGTGATGATCTTACCCTTCGAAACAATGCCGACCCCCATCCCTACGAGGTCGAAACCCCGGTTCTCCCGGGGTCCCCTGATCATCTCCGGCATGATTGCTATCTCTCCGCCAGAGAGCGTTACCTTCGCGCGCCTGCATCCCTCCACCACGCCCTTCACGATCGCTTCGAGAAGAGCCGGGTCAGGTTCCTGAACCGCTATGTAGTCAACGAGTGAGATCGGCTCAGCACCGACACAGAGGATGTCGTTTACGTTCATGGCAACACAATCGATGCCGATTGTGTCGTATTTTTCCATCTCCTGCGCAATAAAGACCTTTGTCCCGACGCCATCGGTCTTGATCGCCAGTGCTCTGCCATCTCCTATGTCGATAACCCCTGAGAAATGTCCTATCGGGATCGCAGGTTTTCCTATGGTGTTCCTGAAGTCAAAGGTCCCTTTGCAAAGTTCCACGATCCTTTGCAATGCGACCTCTACTTTTCCAGTGTCAGCGCCAGCAGTCTGGTAGGTAACGTAATCAGCCATATTCTACTGATGCGATCTGAAAAACTAAAAGGGTATTGATCCTGATATTCTATGATCTCCGACCGGCAGTGCGATTGTTGTACACAATTTTGTGCACGGTTATTAGGAGGTGATCCAGCCGCAGGTTCCCCTACGGCTACCTTGTTACGACTTCACCCCAATCATCAATCCTACCTTCGGCGCTTGCCTCCCTAAAAGGGTTAGCCCAGCGACTTCGGGTATTACCAACTCCCGTGGTGTGACGGGCGGTGTGTACAAGGCCCGGGAACGCATTCACCGCGACATTCTGATTCGCGATTACTAGTAACTCCAGCTTCATGCAGGCGAGTTGCAGCCT
>DASC01000189.1 GCA_002503595.1 Candidatus Methanogaster sp. UBA203
ACTGGTCGGGATGCTTAAGGATGCCGGGCTCAAGGTTATTCAGGTGAGAAACTGGGATGCCGACTTCTATTTCGATGAGTGGATGAAGATCGCAGATCCCGGTGAGGAGATCGCCAGGAAGGTCAGGCGTATGATGGCTGATTCGGTCGAGGATGATAAAACCGGTCTCAGGGTTCGATTTGATGATGATGGAAGACTGCTTTTTACGTATTCTACTGTGATTCTGGTGGCTGAGAAAGAGTGATCTTTTGGGGTTTTGGGAGTTTCGTCGTTCACCTTCGAGCCGATTTACCCCGCCCGCTATTTGCAGAGGTTATATCGCGCAAGTTCGGATAGGTGATGCATCATGGATCAATGGATTCTCTGCGCCAGACATTGTAGTCATTTTTTCTTCGCCTTTTTGGTGTTGAGTCTTCGACCACGCAACGAGTATGATATAGCCATGTTGTCGCACCCGCTCAAACCACGCGCATAGCGTTATGCAATGGCGCAACTACATGCACCCAAGCTTACTCGTAACTTCTATTTCGTAGTACTCTTCCAATTTAGTTCTCAGAGTGTCCTGATTTTGATCCGTACTTTGAAGAATCCCAATCAGCTCTTTGAAACAGTCTGAATGTTTCTTGCCTTCCTTCAGCGTAAATATCGGACCTTCGTTTATCGCACATTGAGCATACCCAATCCACCTTTCGAAGGTCGGTGTCGCCTTTGCGCTGAGGGCAACCGCAATTTCCAGTTCATCAGGCGATAAATCACCATCCCCCATTTCGAGGTGGAGGATACTCTCTTCTTTGAGATTCTGGAGATTTGGTTTTTCCAATGCGCTTGTCGTTGGATGGAGGTGGAGATGTTTGAACGCCATTGTACCGCAAGCATTGATGTGGGAACCATCGATTGTTCTGTCGTCTTTACTGAGGTAGGTCTTAGCACTTCTCAATCCTAACCGGTGAGAGCGGATAAGTTTCACCAAACGGGGCGAATACCCCTCTGGATAGTGGACCTTAAAGTAGTATAGCTCGTGTCTAACCGGGTGAATGAAGTAGAGCAAGTACCAGACCAAATCGCGGTCAATTTGGGCTTCTGATAGATTCTGAAACAGTTTATCGAATCCATCTTTCATCCGAGCCACACAGTCCGGAACTAATTTACGTAGGGTGGGAATCGTTATAGAGTTCCAATTACTGGATAGAAGATCGAATTGGTTCTGTTTTTGACATTCGCCTATATCATTCTCTGTTAGCCACTCAATAACCTCTCCATGACTCTTGAATCCCCTCGCCCAGCTACGATACGCTTCCTGACATTCAGCCAAATCACCTGCTATCTGTTCAATAGTCTCATCAACATCAATCTCATCGATATTTGAAGTGTGTGCTTTGGCTGTGGGATTATTAATAAGATTACCCATTGTTCTCACTCCTGACTCTGATTCCCAGTTATAACCTCCATGCTTTATCCGTATCAAGGTCATTCCATTGCGTGTCGCAAGTATATCCCGGACACTGTCGTAGAATGCTCTTTGTTCATCCCGATATGGATATTTCTTATCCGGATCTTTTGCTCGGATTCTGTTGCACTCATCTTTCCAATAGCCTATATCAAACGCAAAAGAAATGTTTTCGGGATAAAAATCAAAAGAAATGGCTCTTGGCTCTGTAAAATGCTACTGTTCATCATATTCGATGATCAGATTTTCCGAGGGGATGAAGAAGTCGCATTGTAATTTCCACCCCGGTGTGGAAAAGTTCTCGTAACCACGAAAGGTAACCAGAGCTTCATGCATTCCTGATAAAACATCATTCATCGATGATTGGTCTGGCACAACCAACCAATCGAACGTTGCTTCAGTATCGACATGCCCAAACCGTTGCTTCAGGATGTTCTTCAGTGCATATTTCTGCTTTAGGGTGTCAGAATCGGTTCGTTTATCATTATTTTTATTGTGATTATTCTCTTGAGTCTTCCCATTATATTCAACTGAATAGCCCAACTTCTCGAAAAATCGCGCCGTCTCTGCCCCGCCAGAATAGTCATCAGAACTCAATTTATGCCCTGTTGCGATTTCGTATGCCAATCCTCGAATGAATTTGGCCGGATATTGTTCACCATCGAGAACGAGGAATGTGGTTCTCGCTGGATGTGTTGGGCGATTCTCTTCAGCATCGTATCTGCGACATGCTTCTTCTATATGGTTTTTCAGAACTTTTGACCAATCTATAGCCATACTGCTGCCCCCTGCCCGGACATAACTCCGTATAACTTAACATCAAACGTTGCGGCATAAAAAGCTCTCGGTCAAAAATATTGGGAAGTCATAATACGGGCTTCGCAGGGAAACGGTTAAAACTTGGTAAGTAGAATAAAAATTGGGTGCGAGTATAGGGGTGTGATAGATGAGATATTTCGTCCGTACCACCTCATTATAACATGGAAAGATATTTGATGAACCGGCAATTATACCTAAAAGACGGTTGTGTGTAACATGCGGAGTAACAAAGAGGCTACCAAAAAATGAAAAGAGAAGACATTAAACCCAATACAATCGTCCGCGGACCCATTTTTCCCGAGCCCGTAGAGGTAATTACGGTTGTGCCGATGGGTGATGCGATCAAACTCATCGGAAAGGGGCTTACAACAGGCAAGGTTCATGAACCGATCCTTAACGCTGAACAACTCGAAACACTTGAGGCAACTCCTGAAAAGGAACCGTTTGACGGCGATCCTTCACATTTTCGCCTTGGTATTGAAGCGTTGAGACTCGGCATGGCTTATGAATACGATCCTTATTTCGCTCTGTCTATCGCACGGGTTGAGCCTCTTCCTCACCAGCTGGAGGCGGTCTATGATTATTTCCTGACTCTTCCACGCATCCGTTTCCTTCTGGCTGACGACCCTGGGGCAGGAAAGACTATAATGGCAGGGCTTCTCCTGAAAGAGATGAAAATTCGTGGTCTTGTTGAAAGAACGCTTATCGTGACACCTGCGAATCTTTCATTCCAGTGGCAGCGTGAGATGTTGGATAAATTCCACGAGAACTTTGAGATTATCCGTAGCGACGTTCTCCGCGCCACTTACGGATCAAACCCCTGGCAGGAGAAGAATCAGGTCATTACGTCGATTTCATGGGTTTCCCGTATTGAGGATGCAAAAGAAAGCCTTCTCTCGTCTCACTGGGATCTGATCATCGTGGATGAAGCGCACAAGATGAGCGCTTATAGCAGGGATAAAAAGACGTTGATGTACCGTTTAGGTGAGAACCTGTCATCGATGACCGATCACTATCTGTTGATGACGGCAACACCGCACAAGGGGGACCCTAAGAATTTCTGTCTCTTTCTGGAACTGCTGGATAGAGACGTTTATGGTGATGTGGCGAGCCTTGAAGAGGCTATGCGGCGTAATCATGCTCCTTTTTATCTGCGACGTACTAAAGACGCCTTAGTTACTTTCCCCGATCCGGATACGGGCGTGGTTAAGAAACTCTTCACAAACCGCGAAGTACGGACTGTGGAATTTAAGATCGATGACGAAGAGTACGATTTCTATGATGCACTGACTCGTTATGTGGAGGATCAATCAATAAAAGCATCACAGGACGATTCTCCGCGGGGGCGGGCGCTGGGCTTCACGATGGCTATGCTTCAGCGGCGATTTGCGTCCAGTGTTTATGCAGTGCGCCGCAGCCTTGAACGGATGCGCGATAAACGTCAGAAGATTCTCGAAGATCCGGAAGCGTACCGGCAGGGGCAGATAACAAAACGTCTCCCTGATGACTTTGAAGACAGGACGAACAAAGAGCAGCAGGAAATAATCGATGAGCTGGAAGGTGTGGTGGCGTCTGTTGATCCGGGCGCACTGAAGGAAGATATTATGCAACTCACCAGACTCGCGGACCGTGCTATGGTACTGGAAGAGAGGGAAGTGGAATCCAAACTCATCAAACTAAAAGAAGTGATCACTGAACAGGGAATCTTTGAAGATCCCCGAATGAAACTTCTCATCTTTACCGAACATAAAGACACTCTCGACTATCTGGTTGAAAAATTGCAGGTGTGGGGTCTAAATGTGACTCAGATCCACGGAGGTATGAAGATTGGGAATCAGGATACTTATGGAACCCGCCTTCATGCTGAGCGAGCGTTCTGGGATGATGTACAGATTATGGTGGCAACAGAAGCTGCCGGAGAAGGTATTAACCTCCAGTTCTGCTGGTTTATGATCAATTATGATATCCCGTGGAATCCGATGAGGCTGGAGCAGCGCATGGGGCGAATCCATCGTTATGGTCAGGAGAATGACTGTTTAATCTTCAACTTCGTTTCTACCAACACGAGGGAAGGACGCGTTCTGCAGAAACTCTTCGACCGCCTGAGACAGATCGAAGCAGATCTGGATCCAAAAAGAACCGGAAAAATATTCAACGTTCTTGGGGATGTGTTTCCTTCAAACCAGCTGGAACGAATGTTACGGAAGATGTATGCCCGCAGCCTCACGGAGGAAGCTATCAAAGACCGCATAGTTGAGCAGGTGGACACAGAACGCTTCCAGAGGATAACAGCCTCTGCACTGGAGGGGCTTGCCACGCGGGAACTGAACCTTGCGGCTTTGATTGGCAGAAGGGCGGAAGCAAAAGAGCGGCGGTTGGTTCCGGAGGTTATCGAGGATTTCTTTGTTCATGCTGCACCTCTTGCTGCCATCAACCCAAAGGGAGCGAGAGGGAAGGCGCATATTTATCACATCGGACGCATTCCACGGACGCTCTGGAAGATCGGAGAGCGGCTGGAGCATCGTTTTGGAAGACTGGGGCATGAGTATAAACAGATCGTATTTGACAAGGAGTATCTGAAAGGTAATCCGACTCTTGAGTGGGTAACTCCAGGACATCCTCTGTTTGAATGTGTGCGTGAAGAAGTGTTGCAGCGTGTGCAGAACGACCTGCGGCGAGGTACGGTCTTCTATGACCTCCACCGCAAAGAACCTGCCCGACTGGATGTTCTCTCAGCCACTGTTCGAGATGGGCGTGGGAAGGTTCTGCACCGCCGTCTTTTCGTGGTCGAGACTGCCATGAACGGAATGATGACGGTCAGACAACCTACCATCTTTCTGGATATGGTTCCTGCGTCGGGCAACACAGACATCCACATCCCGGATGATACCGGACTTCCGGATCGCGACCGGATCGAACATGCACTCGTCAGAGATGCGCTCCAGCCCTTACTTGAAGAAGTAACCACAGAACGCGAGAAAGAGATTGAAACGATCTCGTGCCATATAGAGATCAGTCTGAGCGCCATCATTGATCGGATACAGTGCCAATTCGCAGAACTTGTTTCCGCAAAGGAATCCGGTTCAACAGAGCCGGGTCTTGACGGACGAATCAAACAGTTCGAGGATCGTCTCTTTGAGTTGAACGGTCGTCTGGAGGGGCGTCAGGAAGAACTGCAACATGAACGTCACTGCACCATTGCCGATATCAGACATCATGGCAGGGCATGGGTACTGCCACACCCGGAGCGCACCTCGCCAGAGATTGCGCCTATGGTTCGCAATGACGAGATCGAGAAGACTGCGGTTCAGGCGGTTGTTGCTTACGAAGAGGCGAGGGGCTGGGAGGTGGAAAGCGTGGAGGCTGATAACCGTGGTTTTGACCTCATATCCCGCAAGCCACATCCGGAAGACCCACAGACCGCCATCGAAGTCCGGTTCATCGAGGTCAAGGGACGAGCAACTGTGGGTGAGGTTGCACTTACCACCAACGAGTACAAGACAGCCGAGCGATTGAAGGAGGACTACTGGCTTTACGTTGTGTTCAACTGTTCAACAGAACCCGAGGTTCACACTGTTCGGAATCCTACGCGGCTTGGATGGGAGCCACTCGTTACGATTGAGCATTACCATGTGGGTGCGGATGAGATACTGGAGGCAGAAAAATAATGGCAAAACGCATACATGAGATCCGCGATCCTATCCACAATTTTATCCGTCTCGATTCCGGCGAACGCGAGGTGCTTGATTCCAGTCCATTTCAGCGGCTCCGTTATATTCATCAGCTTGCTTTAACGTATCTTGTGTATCCTGGAGCAACACATCGAAGATTCGAGCATTCTCTGGGTGTGATGGAACTTGCCGGACGGGTTTATGATATTGTGACTGAGCCTGATAATATCCACGAATCCATCAGAACAATTGTTCCCCTGCACATTTCACACGAGCACCAGTACTGGCGCCGTGTTCTTCGTATGGCAGCCCTGTGTCATGATGTGGGGCATTTGCCGTTTTCCCATGCGGCTGAGAAAGACCTGCTTCCCGACGGCTGGGATCATGAACGCCTCACAATAGAGATTATCCAAAGCTGCGAGATGGAATCCATCTGGAAGGGTCTTAAAATCCAACCGGACGATGTTGCCAAATTGGCGGTCGGTCCCAAGAAATACAAGGATGCCACTTTCAATGATTGGGAGATCATCCTTTCCGAGATAATCGTTGGCGATGCATTTGGCGTGGATCGAATGGATTACCTGTTGCGTGACTCCCATCATGCCGGTGTCGCTTATGGGAAGTTCGACTACTACCGACTCATAGATACAATCCGTATCCTGCCAAGAGAGCATGAAGATTCTACAGAACCCGCTCTGGGCATAGAAGAGGGGGGTTTGCATTCGGCTGAATCAATGCTCCTTGCCAGATATTTCATGTATATGCAGCTTTATTTCCACCATGTTCGGCGGATTTATGATATTCACCTGAAAGACTTCCTTAAGGCATGGCTTTCCGACGGATACTTACCTGTTGCACTTGATGATCATCTCCAGCTAACTGACAACGAGGTGACCACAGAGTTGCAGAAGGCAGCAAGAGATGAAAATCATCCCGGACACGATCCTGCAAGACGTATCGTTAATCGAGAACATTTCAGATTGTTGTATCATCGAAATCCTGACGATCTTCGCAAAAATCCCGATGCTGCCGAGGCAATCTTCGATGCCGCATGCAAGAAGTTTGGAGGGGGAAATGTGCGGCATGACTCATACGAACAGAAAAAGAGCGTTCTCGACTTTCCCATACTCGACAATGATGGTCGCATAGTGTCATCTCAAGCAAAATCTGTTACATTAAAGAACGTTCCCATCGTTGCAGTAGACTATATCTTTATCAGCCCCAAATATCGTAAGACTGCCGAAGACTGGCTGAAACAAAACCGTGAGACTATAATTACCCAGAAAGAGGAGGATGAATTATGAAGAGACGACAGCGTGATGCAGTGCTGCTATCGGTGATAGAGAATCTTGGCGCAGAAGGAAGCTGGTGCGGCGAGACCCACATCCAGAAGGCGACATACTTTGTTCAGGAACTGCTCAAAGTCCCACTGGAATTTGATTTTATCCTGTACAAACATGGACCGTTCTCGTTTGATCTGAGCGAGGAGATTACAGCGATGCAAGCAGATTATCTTCTTGGATTAGAGTCGCGCCCCTACCCTTACGGACCCAGTATCGTTTTTGGGGAGAGTAGCGAAATGATCAAAGAGCAGTTCCCAAAGACTCTGGAAAAGTACAATCCAGCCGTGGAATTCGTTGCAGACAAGTTTGGAGATAAAGGGGTGGCTGAGCTTGAGCGCATATCCACGGCACTGTATGTGACGCTCACAGGAGTTGTGGGTGGCAGCGTTGAGTCACGTGCGCAGCGCATCCACGAACTTAAGCCGCATGTTGATATCGGTGAAGCCCGCGATGCTGTGAAGATTGTGGATGGGATCATCGAAGAGGCATACGAAGTACAGGTAACATGAACCAGTGCCCCAAACGCTTAATCGAGGTGGATCTCTCCATCAAGAAGATCAGCGCACGCGCCCGCTGGCATCACTCCGACGGGCAGTTGGAAGGACATCGAGTCGATGTGGATTAGATGGAAAACGTGAGGTTAAGTATTATTTGCCGGAGCAAAAAAACATCTCTGAAAATGCACAGAAGGTGACCTGACATGCCCATCCCAGTCGAATATGCTAACAGACAATTGTACCATTTTACACACATCGAGAATCTTCCTGGAATTCTTGAATATGGTATCCTTTCCACAAATGAGAGACGGCATCGCGGGATTGCACATAAAAATGTTGCTTATGACAATATCCAAGATCGCAGATCTGTGATGGAGGTTCTTTGTGGATGCGGTGGGGTCGTCCATGATTATGTTCCGCTCTACTTTTGTAAACGGTCGCCAATGCTCTATGCAATCCTCCAGAGCGGAATTATTGATCAAAAACAGATCATATATCTTGAATTTCCAATCCAGATTATTGAGCAATATCAAAGCGTTTTCACGGATGCATCTGCAAACACCTTACCACCACCAAGGTTCTATGACGATGCCTCGAAACTAACGGTCATCGATTGGGAAGCCATCGATACATGGAAGTGGGGGCAGCAACACGACACCGGGGAAATCCCGGTCACTCAGAAAAAACAGGCGGAAGTTCTCATTCACAAAGTTCTGCCGATAGACTCATTGAAGAGGATTGTTGCGTATGATCAGCATTGTGTGGCGAAAGCAGAACAAATATTCAAGGAACATGGTGTTGGCATCCCGACAATTGTCTCAGGGGGACGTGGTTACTATTATTAGTGGGAATTGTCAGGTTCATAAGGGCTCGTACCATAACATAAATATTAGAATAGCGATTACGGATGGAGGGTAATATATGATCAAATTCACCAGCGGAGATATGTTTAAAATCGATACCGACATCCGCGTCAACACAGTAAATTGTGTAGGTGTGATGGGGGCTGGAGTTGCACTGACGTTTAAGAATAAATATCCGGGTATGTTCAAGGATTACCAGAAAGAATGCAAGAAGGGTAATTTGAATCCAGGTAAAATACATATCTGGACCGATCTTTCCGGCGAATGTATCATCAATTTCCCAACAAAAAAACACTGGAGAAAACCTTCTAAATACGAGTACATTGAAGCAGGACTATCTGATCTGCGTAAATATCTGCTTAATAAAGGTCAGATACGGGTGACCTTACCAGCACTTGGCTGTGATCGTGGAGGATTGGATTGGAAACGCGTCAAAGAAATGATCGAGGAACGTCTTAGTGGACTTGATGCGACCATCTTTGTCTTTGAACCTATGGATAAATCCAGAAATGTATATGGCGATGAAGCTCTTCAGGGGTCCGAAGAGGAGTTGATCCGTAAGGGTGTGAACATTGTCCAGTCTGATAGTGACTTGTTTCCTCCAGCATTACGTGAAAAAATGATATCTTCTTTATATGTTAAAGGCAACGACCAGATTCTAAAACGTCCGATATTGACTTTCATGAGTTCAAGGAAACCGGAGGAGCGCGAGGTTAACGCCGCTCTTACATGTTTGGAACTTGTGGCTCGTCCCGGACTCAGTATAATGGTTGGCTATGAGCCTCGTCTAAGTCGGCCCATAATACGGCGGGCACTGAAGCTTGGTTCGGATGTTATCATATCATTCCCAGAAGGAATCCTCAATTTCAGTGTACGCAGAGATCTTAAAAATGTCTGGGCTGACGAACGCATAGCAGTAGTGACTCAGGCAGCACCCCGTCAGAAATGGAACCGCAGCAGTGCACACAGCGATGCACTAAAAGCGAAATATTTGAGTCTGGCTCTTGCCAACGTGGCTTTGATAACGGATCAAGACCCTACGTGGCTGCCAGATCTCGCAAAAACCATCAGCAGTCCCTTATTCTACATTAATTATGGGGAGTTAGAATCCATGCCTTCCGAATCACTTGGAATGGTTAATGCAAAACCTGTGGGAGAAAACGCACAAACAAGTGATTCACACGTTGTACCAATTCTGGAATCTCTCGGAGTAAATGTCTCAGAACCTCAATCACCTATTATAAAATCCTCAACCCTAACGGCTTTTAGTGAAGAAACAAAGCCGCATTCTTTTGAAACGGCTTCTGAAAGGATGAATAAAGAAAAGAGTTGTATATAACGTTCTTGATAAGTTACCAGAAGGAGGAAATAGTACGAACCAGTACCCCAAACGCTTAATCGAGGTAGATCTCCCCATCAAGAAGATCAGCGCACACGCCCGCCGCGAAAAAAGCATCAGACATGGACACATCTCGACGCTTCACATCTGGTGGGCACGGCGCCCGCTTGCTGCGTGCCGGGCTGTGATCTGTGCCGCGCTCTGGATCGATCCTGCTGACCCGCTCTGCCCTGACGGGTTCAGAGAGAAGGCAGCAGGGATCATGCAGAAGTTCTGGGACCCGATGGGCTTGCAGACCCGGGATTTCGATGACCCACTGGAACTTCGCCGCGCTCTCCTTGATTTCATTGCCGATTTTGCCAACTGGGACAACTCAACAAAGAAGGAGTATCTGGATGCCAGCCGGGCGCTGACACAGGCAGCACACGTTGCACTGGGCGGCGTGCCCGGAACAAAGCCGCTCGTGGTGGACCCGTTTGCCGGAGGCGGGGCAATTCCGCTTGAGGCGCTGCGGGTGGGTGCGGATGCCTTTGCAAGCGACCTGAATCCTGTGGCAGTACTCCTCAACAAGGTCGTGCTCGAATACATCCCCCGATACGGGCAGCAGCTTGCAGATGAGGTGCGTAAGTGGGGCGAGTGGATCAAGCAGGAGGCAGAGAAGGAACTGGTAGAATTCTATCCAATAGATGCCGATGGTTCAACACCTATTGGCTATTTGTGGGCAAGAACAATTATTTGCGAGGGGCCAAAATGTGGGCAAGAAATGCCCATTATAAAAAATCAAATATTAAGTTCCCGTAAAGGTGCTGAGGCGGCAGTTACTATCAGCTACGAAAAAGGAAAACTTCGCACGAATGTTGTATTCGGCAAGGATGCAACACTTGTAAAAGGCGGAACATCTAAACGCACCTCAGTAACATGCCCAGCTTGTAGGTATACCACTCCACGGAAACGTGTCGAGTTTCAAGCAAATAATAGGGGATTTGGATTTCATATGCTTGCAGTAGTTATTCGTCGGCCAGATGGAACTCGAGGATATCGTCAACCTACCGTACAAGACCATTCCCTTCTCAATAAAGCTGATAACGTTGTTGCAGAGTGGAAATTAAAAGAATTTGGGGGAATTTCTGCAATTCCAAAAGAAGAACTTCCATATCTTAGAAGTATTTTTAATGTTAGGGTGTACGCTATTGATCAATGGCACAAACTCTTTCATAGTCGGCAACTTCTGTCTGCACTGGTCTTTACAAACACCGTCAGAAAAGCTGCCAAAGAAATTCAAACAACTTATTCGGACAAGACCTTTGCACAAGCAATTATAGAGTCTGTGTCTCTGTCTGTATCCAATGCATTGCAATACCAGTGTAATATTGCCACGTATTTGACAGAAGGGATCAAGTCTGCATTCATACAAGGACAAAGCCTTCCAATGAAAATGGATTTCATTGAAGCTAATCCTTTAATGGATACTCTTGCTGGAGGTTATATGTATTCTTTGTCCCAACACGTCTCGGGGTTAGAATACGCGGCATCATTTCAATATGTGGCTGGAAGTGTTCAGCAATTGTCTGCTTTACAAAGTGTTTTGCCTGATGGCTCAGTCGACCTACTCGCAACTGATCCCCCCTACTATGATGTCGTTCCATACGCCGATTGCTCGGACTTTTTCTACGTATGGTTACGTCGGATGCTTCATGATTTAACGACGTTTCCAAGCATAGATAATCTGACTCCAAAAGATGAAGAAATAGTTCAGCTGGCTGAACGTAATGAACGCTATCAAACCAGAACGAAAAATTGGTACGAAGATAAAATGCGCGATTCACTTTCATTGGCTAGAGTTGCTGTTAGACATGGTGGGGGTGCCGTTATTATTTTTGCTCATAAGGATACCTCAGCTTGGGAAGCACTACTTCAATCTGTTCTTGATGGTGGTTGGGTTATTACGGGTTCTTGGCCTATTGATACGGAAAAATCATCAAGGCTTCGAGCTAACGAATCTGCAGTTTTGACAAGTTCGATACACCTTTTCTGCCGCCCCCGCCAGAACCCCGACAGCATCGGCGAGTGGAGTGACGTGATCCATGAACTCCCCGGGCGCATCCACGAATGGATGCCGCGCCTTGTCGAAGAAGATATCGTTGGCGCAGACGCTATCTTCTCCTGCCTCGGTCCGGCAATGGAGATATTCTCCAGATATTCGAGCGTAGAGAAAGCAAGCGGTGAGCCGGTAACGCTCAAGGAGTACATGGAATACGTCTGGGCGGCTGTCACAAACGAAGCACTCGACACAATCTTTGCGGGGGCTGATGCCACTGGTTTTGAGGAGGATGCACGCCTCACTGCTATGTGGCTGTGGACGCTTTCTGCCAGTGCAAATGGTAACGGCAATGGCGGCACACAGGCAGACGCGAGCGCATCTGGCAAAGCTCCCGGAGCAGGTGGCTTTGCTCTGGAATACGACGCTGCCCGCAAGATCGCTCAGGGGTTGGGAGCGCATCTGGAGAATCTCCCCCATCTCGTTGAGATCAAGAAAGGCAAAGCTCGGCTGCTGCCTGTGGAGGAGCGCAGACAGTATCTCTTTGGTAAAGACGATATCCTTGTCCCAATAGGCAGTAAGAAGGAAAAGACAAAACAGACAGCACTCTTCGGCGAGCCTGCCGATGCAGAGGAAGAGACCGACATCAGAGGAGACCAAAAAATGCATCCAGCGATAGGAACGACTGTTCTGGATCGCATCCATCAGGCGATGCTCCTCTTCGGCGAGGGTCGCAGTGATGCTCTGAAGCGTTTTCTGGTGGATGATGGTGCCGGACAGGACGATCGGTTCTGGCGGCTGGCTGAACCGCTCCACAAGCTATATCCAGGCGGAACCAGCGAGAAACGTTGGATTGAGGGTGTATTAGCAAGAAAGAAGGGGTTGGGGCTCTGATGACAGATCGTATCGCTGAAGACTGGCAGGCAGCATTCATGCAGACGGTGCAGAGGTACGAGAACGCAATCGCACTCAAAGATGCTGCGATGGATGAACGGCTGGGCGACTGGACAACAGAACTTACGGCGGTCGTGGTTGCAACCTGTAATTCCGTGGGCTGGCAGGCGTCTGCAATAGGTCACAAGCTCGTGATGCTTCCGGTCTCCCAGTTCGAATATCTTGGTCTGGATGTGATGGCGTTTGCGGATGGTAAGAAACGATGGCGGTATCCTGTTGCGGTATTTGAACTGGAGAACCGGATGGATGATGATCGCATCGCCTACTCGTTATGGAAGGTGATGTGTGTTCGTGCGGATCTGAGGGTTGTATTCTGCTATCGTCGGAGTTCGGATGCGGGCTCTGCTCTGATCAGGTTTCTTCGCGATGAGGTGGTTCATGCGATGGATCTTGCAGCCTGTTGCGAAACTGGAAGGAGAGACACTTGTGGTCATCGGAAGTCGTGATGATTCTGCGACCTTTCCGTATGGCTTCTTCAAGTGGTGGAAACTGGATACAAATACCGGAACGTTTCGGTTAAACTGATAATGGATTAAGATAGAAAAATGATTGGGGCTCTAAAATGATTGCAGAACAGGTGAAATTTGACCGGACGCAGGTGTCCGAACTTGAGCGATTATTTGAAAAAGAGGGACTAAAATGACACTCAAACCGTGGTACAATGTCGTAAAACCGAGAGAAGACCTGAGGGAAGGAAAGCCTCTGGATGCCTCCGAGTTTGCTGTGCATCTGGATCAGATACGGAATGAGAGGGCTCCGGAGTATTACCAGCACCCAGAGCGTTTCTTTGAACGGACATATCTGACGAAAGGACTTGAAAGTTTATCTGCTGAAGTCATCCGCCGCCTTTCAGGAATACGAGTCGAGACCTCCGCAGTCTTTAACATGGCGACCCAGTTCGGTGGCGGTAAGACCCATGCTCTGGCTTTGCTGTACCATCTTGCCCGCGGTGGTCCGGAAGCAGCGTCATGGATTGGAGTTAATAATATTCTCGAACGAGCAGGCGTTAATGCAGTCCCTGAGGCAGCAACAGCAGTCTTCGTCGGTACCGAATTCGATTCAATCAGAGGACGCGGCGGAAAGGACGGTGAACCGTTGCGAAAAACTCCATGGGGCGAGATTGCATGGCAGCTCGGCGGACTCGAATCCTTCAAGATCGTGGAAGAACATGACAAACGATCGATCGCGCCGGGAAATGATGTGATCCGGGATCTGCTGCCAAAAGACCGTCCGTGTTTGATCCTGATGGATGAAGTGATGAACTACGTCAGCCGATTCCGAGAGGAGGGCATGGTGACACAGTTTTACGACTTTCTGCAGAATCTATCAGAAGAGGCACGGGGTCAGGACAGAGTTGTTCTCGTGGTCTCGATACCTGCCTCTGAGTTAGAGATGACTTCAGAAGACTTTTCGGATTACAAACGTTTCGAAATGTTGTTAGACCGGGTTGGCAAGGCAGTGGTGATGTCAGCAGAAGATGAAACCTCTGAAATCATCCGGAGGCGACTCTTTGAATGGACGGGAGTGCCAGACGATGCTGAAGCGACCATCGTAGCTCATGCAGACTGGATAGTAGATCATCGCAGTCAGGTAGATTTCCCCGTAGATCGTGCCAAAGAGGCTTTTCGTGCATCGTATCCGTTCCATCCCACAGTACTGTCCGTCTTTGAACGTAAATGGCGGAGTCTGCCCCACTTCCAGCAAACAAGAGGCATCTTACGGTTACTTGCGCTGTGGGTGTCAAAAGCGTATCAGGATGGTTACAAAGGATCACATAGCGACCTGCTGATCACGTTTGGTTCTGCGCCTCTGGACGATCCCAACTTCAGGGCAGCCATCTTTGAACAACTTGGCGAATCCCGACTGGAAACAGCTGTAACCACAGACATCTGCGGAAAGCCAGACGCACATTCTATAATGCTCGATGAAGAAGCCGCAGACTCCATCAAGGGAGCCCGCCTGCATCGAAAGGTTGCGACCACAATATTCTTTGAGTCCAATGGTGGGCAGGAAAGAACCGAAGCTACACTCTCCGAGATTCGTCTGGCTGCTTTTGAACCGGAAATGGATATCGGGAATATCGAGACTGTACTTGAAACGCTTGGAGAATCCTGTTACTACCTCGAGGTTGGAAGAAGCCGCTATCGCTTTACTCAGCGAGTTCAACTAAATAAAATGCTGGCAGATCGTTTATCTGTCATCCAAGATCCGAAGATCGAGGAACTGGTACGCGCCGAGATCCAGAAGGTATTTTCAAAATGCGAGATCGAAAGGGTCTTCTTCCCTGAAAAGAGCGGGGACATTCCAGATAGGGCAGCATTAATACTGGTTATCCTCCCGCCAGAGCTATCACTAACTGATGAGAAGAGAACCAGCGAGTTCATCGAGTCATTTACACGAGAGTACGGAACTTCTGCTCGCACATTCAAGAGTGCCCTGATCTGGATTGTCCCGGATTCGTCTACCGCACTCGATGAAGAAGCTCGGAAACTACTGGCATGGAAAGACATCGATGATGAGAAAGAGGAGCTTCGTCTGGATGACACACAAAAACGCAGACTTGGCGAGAATCTTAAAAAATCAAGTCGTGATATCAAGGAAACCGTCTGGAGAACATACAAACACGTCATGTTTCTTGGAAAGGATAATCAGATACAGCACATTGACCTTGGGATGGTTCATTCCAGTGCCGCGAGCTCGATGGTTGATTTGATTCTCAATCGCCTGCGTCAGGAGGATCTCGTAAAGGATAGCATTAGCCCGAACTTCATAGTCAGGCACTGGTCTCCTGCCTTCAAAGAATGGAGTACAAAATCAATACGCGATACCATCTTTGCTTCACCACAGTTTCCACGACTGCTGGATGCCGAATCAATCAAAGGCACAATTGCACGGGGTGTTTCGGATAAAATTATCGCGTATGGGGGTAAGTCCAGAGATGGGAGCTATGAACCGTTCTATTATGGCGAAGGTATACTCGAAAACGAGATCGAATTATCTGATGACCTGTTCATCATAACAGCTGATGAGGCAGAGAAACACATCGAACCACCAGTACTCACATCATTGGACATCTCGCCTCCTGAAGGACATGTCGAACCCGGCAATGAAACGAGATTTACAGTCAAAGGATTCGATCAGCACAATCACGAGATCGCTTTAGAATATGTTGAATGGGTTGCTGCCGGTGGGACGATTGATGCGACTGGTGTTTTTCTGGCGGGTCAGGACGAAGGTAGATTTGTTGTTACAACAAAGATCGGCGAGATCGAGGGCTCTGCTGAAGCTATTATCTCTAAGTCGCCACCACCCCCGCCCCCACCGCCAGTATATGCGACGAAACTTTCATGGAGTGGAGAGATACCATCGCAAAAATGGATGAATTTCTACACGAAGGTTCTATCTAGGTTTGCCAGCGGCAAGGGTCTTAAATTGGTACTGAGTGTGGAAGCATCTCTGGAAGGAGGAGTTCCGGATCAGAAAATCGAGGAGGTAAAGATCGCTCTTCGGGAGCTTGGTCTGGATGATGATGTTTCGGCTGAATGATATTCTGCTTCACCCACGATACAGCCGATACCCACATCTCTGCATTCCCCCTCATCATCCACCCGCTCGAACCCGTGCCGATAATCCCGAAGAATACACTCCGCCACATCCACCATCTCCGCCAGCACACCAGCATCCAGCGGTGCCACCCCCGAACTCACATATTCACCACCATCCAGCTCATACCACCGCGGTTTTGGCTTTGACAGCAGCTCCAGACTCAGCCTCCGCACCGTGTATTCAGGATACAGGTGTTTGAACCCGTGCGCATACAAGAGCAGTTGTCTCGAACGCTCGCCCGGTCCAGGCTCACCCCCGCCTCTCTCACTTCACGACCTCACTCGCATTCGTGATCACCGGATCTGCACCCAGCACAGAAAGCTGCGCCGCAATCTCGTTTGCGTCGTGATGCCCCTAACTACTGTGATCGCGTGACGAAGCGCGCAATCTCACAAAACATAATCACAATGAGCTCATCATACCAGAATGAGATCGATCCGACCTATACCGCGCCAACCACCCATCCAGGACACTACCGGATGCCTTCCTCGGTCTTTCCGATTCAGACACCCGGCGTATCCACAAACGTAAGCTATCTCTGCCCCTACTGGCTCACAAAGTCGCTCGGCTTTGGAATCCCTGGCTTCAAGCCCTTCCGCGTCCTGATCTGTGAAACGATCTCAGGAAGCAGGTTCTTTGGAAGCGACTCAAAGCCTGCAAACTCGGTGCTCCAGAGCGCTCTCCCTTCGGTTGCCGACCTGATATCGCCTGCAAACCCGAACAACTCTGCGACCGGCGTCTTCGCCTCGATGTCTGTGACATCGCCTTCCTGTGTCATGTTCAGTATCGCGCCTCTCCGCCCCTGGATCTCTGATATCGCGCCGCCCATGTGGTCCTGCGGCACCTGGATAAAGACCTTCTGGAACGGTTCGAGCAGCGTCACGTCTGACATCAGGATCCCTGCCTGAATCGCCTGCCTGACTGCCGGGATCACCTGCGCGGGACCGCGGTGCACGGCATCCTCGTGGAGCTTGACATCGACCAGTCTCAGCTTGACGCCCTGACACGGCTCCCTTGACATCGGTCCGGCAGTGGTCGCCTCCTCGAATCCCTCGATGATCAGTTCCATCGTCTCGCGGAGATACTGGACACCCTTGGTCATATCGAGAAGGATGTTCGATTCCGAGATTGCAGCGATACTCTTTGCCTCATCCTTGTTCATGCCGACCTCCATCAGCTTATCCCGCCGCTCAATCTTGTCCATCCGCATGCTGATCTCGCCGGATTTGATCAGGTCGATGACCTCCGGTTCGAGAGGCGAAACCTCGATGTAGAACCGGTTATGCCTGTTCGGTGACTTACCTTCGACCGGTCCTGCACGCCCTGTCACTGTCTCGCGGTACGCCACGATCGGCTCGGAAGTGGTGATCTCGACACCCTTATCCCGCTCGATCCGGTGGGCTACGACCTCGAGATGCAGTTCGCCCATCCCTGCGAGCAGGTGTTCGCCGGTCTCCTCGTCGATCTTGACCTGCAGCGTCGGATCCTCCTTTGAGACCTGCCTTAAAACCTCGACCAGTTTCGGGAGGTCTCGCATGTGCTTTGCCTCGACTGCAACCGTAACCACTGGCTCGCTTGCGTGTGTGATCGTCTCGAACGGATACATCTCTGAAAGCGTCGTTGCAGTGCTCCCGACGATCGCATTCTTTAGTCCCGTCACCGCTACAATATTCCCTGCCGGGATCTTCTCGACCTCAACCCGATCCGGTCCCATGAAGACCCCGACCTGCTGGATCCGGTCGGTGTTTGATGCGCCTGATATGTACAGTTCCTGACCGCGGACGATCGTTCCGCTGAAGAGCCTGCCTGTCGCAATCTCGCCGGCATGGGGATCTCTCGTGATCTTCGTGACCATGAGCGCGGTATCGCCATCCGGATCGCACGAAGCCATCTGCTTCCCGATCTCGGAATCCGCATCGCCGTGCCAGATCACAGGAACCCGCCGCTTCTGGGCTACGAGCGGGTCTGGCAGATGCTTGATGATCATATCGTTTAATACTTCATGGAGCGGGCACCTCGCTGCAAGCTCCTTCATATTATTATCTTTACAATAATTATATACATCTTTGAAACCTATATTGCTCTTCTGCATGTAGGTAACGCTTATCGCCCAGTTGTACAACGCTGATCCGAATGCCACGGTTCCGTTTGCCGCATCGAGCCGCCACTCTTTGTATTTCTCCTCGCTCATCCCTTTGATGAGTTTATTCACATTATCGATCACTTTCCCGAGTTTGATCTGCATCGTCTCAGGATCGACCTGGAGTTCGTTGATCAACCGGTCGACCTTGTTCACGAAGAGAACCGGCGTGACATTCTCCTTGAGTGCCTGCCGGAGCACGGTCTCTGTCTGCGGCATCGCGCCTTCGACCGCATCGACCACGACGACCGCACCATCAACAGCGCGCATCGCTCGTGTAACGTCGCCTCCGAAGTCCACGTGACCGGGAGTGTCTATGAGATTGATCAGGTATTCCTCACCCTCAAACTCGTGCACCATCGAGACGTTTGCAGCATCGATGGTGATGCCTCGCTCCTGCTCCTCCTCATCCGAATCCATGAAGAGCTGCGTGCCTGCAAGTTCCTTCGAGATCATGCCAGCGCCTGCAAGCAGATTATCCGTGAGTGTGGTTTTGCCATGATCGATATGCGCAACTATACCGATGTTTCTGATGTTTTCGGGTTGACTCATCAGGTCCCGAACACGTTCGACCATTTTTTTCTTTACGCCCATATATTGTACCTCTAATTAAAATTATTAGATCGCAAACACTTATTGATTTCTGTAGTCTTAAGGATTGTCACGCATCAACAGCATCCGTATCGCGAGATGCGCAGCATTCGTGCCGTTATCGATTCCGACACAGGCTACCGGAACTCCCACCGGCATCTGCACAATCGAGAGCAGCGCATCAAGCCCACCGAGTTTCTTGCTAACCGGAACCCCGATAACCGGCTTATCCGTCCTTGCAGCAACAACACCGGGCAGTGCTGCCGATAATCCAGCAATCGCAATAAATACCCGCGCATCACTCTCCCTGATATAATCGTCCAGTTTTTCAGGATTTCGATGCGCAGAGATAACTTGAAGATTGTAGTCGTAACCACCCCTTTTCAGAACCCCGATTACCTGATCCGCGATATCCATATCGGATTCTGACCCCAGAATTATCGCAATTCCTGGCATTATGGCAGGTTTCCTTCGCCGCTCAGTTCATGCTGGCGTTCGATGTTCATCCGGATCAAGATCTCATAGATCTGCTTGATCGAACCGATATCGAGATTCAGTTCGGTTGCGTAATCGATGGCTCGATTCAAGACGACCTGTTCCTGCATATTGTCCTCGATACTCTTCCCATCCACTTTTTTTAACTCCAGAACCGTGCCTGCAAGTTCGGTACGGTCTGCGATCGATTTCAGTATCTGCTTATCGATTGTTTCAATTTTTTCTCTGATGTCCAACAGTTCCATGTTATCACCTCGTGTGTATTATCCTTGTTGATACTCTATTTTAGTATATCTCTGCCGTGCGCATGAAGTTTTGGCTCTTTGACAATCCGCGAGTACAAGCATCTCATAGATGATTCCTGCCTGTGTGGTATTGAGTGCTTAGGGATCACGAATGCCACGTTTGAACGAATTGCACAAATGCTAAAATGGAATACATTTGTGTCATTCGTCCGGGACGCGTGAGTTCGTGATAAAAACGGTAATAAGAATACTGAATCCGGGTAAAAATTCTCCAAAACAAATGCGGAGTGATTATATGGGTGATCGATTTGACGAAGTTTTGGAACACTCTCACGCGAGATATCGCTCAAGCCGCCGAAGGTTAAAATTTTCGTCCAGAGATTGGACAATAAATGTGACATCGATATTGGCAGCAATCAACTGAAAATCTACTTTTTTCCCTGGTGTTTTTCTTTTGAGCAGAGATTTACGCTGTAAAATCTCATGGATTATTGAAAAAGTATTTTCATCATAAAAATTGGCTACCACCCAATCCCCAACAGCAGGATAATCCACCGGGGAAGCCGCGTTGTATATTATTTTCCAAATTAATTCAGCGATAACATCATTCTCACCATTGTTTATCGTATAGCTGTCTTTATGAACAGCAATCACTCTTGCTATCTCCAGTCCCTCCAAATTACCAGGATCAACAGTATTCTGGAACCATTTGTCAAAACATAGTTTTTCTATAGTAGATGAAATGTTTTTCATGGGTACCTTGGACACCTAACGTTGTGCATGACCGTCTTTGGAAAGACGTGCGAAGCGCGGCTTTCCAAAGTACGTGTCGATGCATCTTGTTAGGCCCTCTCCATTACATAGAATACGTACCCATAGCTGTCTTCTGAGCAGCCAAAGACTCGGATCTCTTCTATGGTCTCGGCTGCAAAGGCTCTGACATCTTTGTCTGGATGGTCAAGAAGGCCTTGGGCTCGGGGTTCCAGTATGTCGTAGTACCCCTCGACCCACGTCTCTCTCGGTAGAGTATGCGTAGCGAGGACGCTGTAGCCAGCGTCCTCCGCTACGGCCCTATTTTCATCGGCACTGCGCATATCCGGATAGCCAGCGTTGAAGAACTGGCGCACATCAGCAGGGACGTCGGATCGCAACCACGACAGCTCGCTGACAACTGCGAAACCGCCCGGTTTCACAGCGGAGTACCATGTCTTGAGCGCATTGGGAAATCCAATATTGTAAGCTGCCCCCTCAGACCATAGCAGGTCAATTTGCTGAAACGTGTTTGGAATGTCTGCCATGTCCATACAGTGTGTTTGAACAAGGTGCTCAATTCCGGCCTCCTTGGCGCGTTGGACGAGGCTGGCCAAGAACGGTTGGTAGGAATCAACTGCATGCACTATCATTTGGAGCTGGTTTGCCAGCGCCAAGGTGTGTCGTCCCGCGCCACACCCTGCGTCCACAATCAATTCATGGGGTGACTGTGGTAGCATATCGAGAACTTTTAGCGTATCAAAATCACTCCCAGGACCCAGTTTCTCCATACCCCCGAAAAGCAGGTCAATAGGATTGGCGTTACTCATTGCATTGTCTCCTTTATCTCTGGCCTAACAAAGAGCGTTTTATCATTCGTCCCGCCCCAGAAACATCTCAAATATTTAGTGTAACTCGGAACCATGCCTGCAAGTTCGGTGCGGTCTGCGACCAATTTCAGTATCTCCTTATCGATTGTTTCAATTTTTTCTCTGACATCTGGAAGTTCCATGCTATCGCCTCGTTTGTATTATCCTTGTTGATACTCTATTTTAGCATATCTCTGCCGTACGCATGAAGTTTTGCTCTGCCACAGCCACATCTGGACGCGGGATTAGGGGTCGGTCGTTCACCCCAAGTATTAACACTTTGGCGCGCCGATTATAGCTTATGACTGACCCCCAGATCCCTTCGCTCATCGCCGCATTCGGAGCCGGAGTCTTAAGCGTGCTGTCGCCGTGCGTGCTCCCGCTGTTGCCAGCGATCATGGCGTACTCCTCCGAACAGGGTAAACTGCGCCCTCTGGCGATTGTAGCCGGACTCTGCATCTCCTTCACAGCAATGGGTGTGATATTCTCGGCATTCGGCTCTACCGTCTATGCGTATCGCGGATATATGGAGGCGATCGCCGAGATCATGATCATCGCGCTTGGGATTGTCATGCTATTCGACCTGCCAGTGTTTGACAGGTTAAGCGCACTTGCACCACAACTTACGCCGCAGAGTACCCAGGGGGAGGGTCTTTTCGGGGGTCTGCTGCTCGGGCTGTCGCTCGGAATCGTCTGGATTCCGTGCATCGGACCGCTGATCGGTAGCGTCCTTGCGACGGTCATACCCGAAGGCGACATTCTGTACGGCGGGACTGTGCTGTTCATCTATTCGCTCGGGCTTGCAATCCCGATGCTTGGAATCGCGTATGCAACCAGCACACTGACCGGGCACGTGAGAGGACTGTCACGGCACAGCATGATCATCAGAAGAATCGCAGGGGGCGTGCTGATCCTGGTCGGGCTCGGGATGGTGCTCGGGGTGTATAACCTCTTCTGGGGGTGGGCTGTGGATGCCATCTACACGATCCGATCGGATCTGTCAGGGATTATAGATCCTCTGACCTGATGCGGAGGGGCGGAACTTGAAAAAATGGATAATTACCATGGCAATTGTCCCTATCGCCGTGTTATCGCTGCTATTCGTGTTTCATGGCATATTCGACCCGGTCCGTGATATCCCGGATCCGTATTACCGGGACACAGGACACAATGTCACCAATAGATCCGAACTGATACATATCCTGCCGCTCCTCACGGGCGCATATCAGGAAGATTATTTCGACTGCTCAGAGATGTCTGCTTTCATGGAGTGGTATCTCGAAGGGCACGGTGTCGATACCGTGATCGTCACCGGAGAGCGGAATCAGCCACACAATATCTCTGCAGGGGGATTCGAGTACGAAAACGGTGCTGGAGATCATGCGTGGATCGTATCGAATGTAGCAGGGGAGAGATTTCTAATCGAGCCGACTCTTGCACGCGTCGTTCCAAAATCACTTGAGAGATACTATCTCGCTGATAAAACATACAATGATATTTATGATGCCGTGGGATCCAGCAGGTCTGTTGAGGAGTATGACTGGTGGGCTGTGGTGGATATCGGTTCTCCGGTGCCGTTTAAAACCCCGGTTTCATTGCCTGCCTCAACAGAGCTGGAAATAGAGATATTCGATCGGGTAAATAATGAGCGTGCGGATAATGGACTTCCGGCTCTGGAACAGAACGATGAGCTCGCAGAAGTTGCTCGCGTGTATAGCAGCGATCTCGCAGCGCGCAGAGACTCCAGTAATGATGTCGATGAGGACAATGATGACGGTGATGACGAGTTGGGTGACTTATTAAAGAAAAGCGGGATATATTATTTCGATATCTCTATCGAACAGACGCTTTCGGTCCCGGGACCGGTCTACGACTACGAAGAGCTCTTACAAACATGCCTTGACGCATGGGCGCATGGCGAATCCGGAGAAGATATTGAAGCATCGGATCTCGAGGAATCCGGGATAGGCGTGGCGGTCGACCCTGCTGGGAACGTATATGTAACCCAGGTCTCAATCAGGAAAATCCACTGCGGTTACAAGGGCGCGCCCTGCTGCAAGGAGCAAGGTTATTATCTATGGTGCTATAAACCATGGGAATGCAATCGAGGAATATGCGAATAATAAACAGGTAGGCTTATCATGGCGATCCGGGACATAAAACCAACTCGATCCGAACTCATAGAACTGAAAAAGAAGATCAAACTCGCAGGGAGCGGGCACAAGCTGCTGAAGATGAAGCGCGACGGTCTCATTCTGGAGTTTTTTGAGTTGCTTCACAGGGCGAAGAATGTTAGATCCGAACTCGATTCCGCTTATGCGCTTGCGAACGAGAAGATGGGGCTTGCAAAGGCAGTAGAGGGTGCGGTTGCAATAAAATCGATCGCATTCGCACTCAAGGATGTTCCGCATATCGAACTCGAGAGCAAGAACGTGATGGGTGTGGTGGTTCCGAAGATCGAATCCTCCCGGGTACGAAAAGATATCTGCGAGCGTGGTTACGGCATTATAGGGACGAGTTCATGCCTCGATGAGGCGGTCGAGGCGCATGAGACACTCGTTGAAAAGATAATCGTTGCTGCCGAGATCGAGACCGCGATAAAGAAGCTGCTCGATGACATCGAACAGACCAAGCGGAGGGTCAACGCGCTTGAGTTCAAGGTAATTCCGGAACTAACCGAGGCAGAGCGGTTCATCAAACTGCGCCTCGAAGAGATGGAGCGCGAAAACACCTTCCGGCTGAAGCGGATCAAGGCATGATCGATGCGAACGACCCTGAACTCAGAGGGGGGCTGCTCAAGTGGGTATGGCTCATCTCGATCGCCATGCTCGTACTTGGATATATCCTTATGTTTCTTCTGATTACTGGCAGACTCGAACTCAGGTGATCTTCACTTCCACGGTATCCTCTGCGATCCTGCCGCTTGCATCCGTGACACCAAGCGTGATGCTGTGCGTGCCATTCGAGAGTTCCGGTTCAAACGAACTTGCATCCCCGATCTGCCCGGCTATATCAGACCGCCAGTCATACCTGATAGGTGGGATGCCGCCGTTCACCGCGCACGAGAAACGACCGTCCTCCGTCGATATCGATGAGTCGATCGTATATATGCGCTCGTAACAATCTGCTCCGTCCTCATTGAACCATACCCGACCGCTGCCGAGTTTGAGCGTAGATCCTTCCTTCGAATGCTTAACCCATGTTGTGTTATTCTGCTGGAACAGATACAGCATATCCCCTGACGGTATGATCTGTCTCTTGATCATCCAGATTTCATCAGCTGACCTGCTCGCAAACGATTCCCAGCGCGAGTCTGCGGCATCATAACGGTACACCATTCGGTCACCAAAGATGTCTTTGCCGACACGCGCCTCATAGACGAGCCAGAGATCGGTCTTACGATCATAGCAGCTCGTGTACCGATCATCGAACCATATAAGATCACCATCGAGTATCGCAGGCTCGGTTTCAGGTTCGGCGCGGTTGCTGGTCGGCTCAAGCTCAGGTTCTGCTGGCGGCAGTGACTCACCAGTATCCTGCTCGCCGGACTCACCGGATTCGTTGCCCGCATCCGGCTCCTCCTCATCGAAGACGTCCCAGACCGACGCACTTTCCGGCGCGGGAGTCGGGGCTACGTAGTTTTCATTCCCGCCCTGCCGCGATAACCGATCTTTAATCCCGAACCCCAGGACCACAGAGGCTACAAGGACCAGGATCAGAATAAACGCGGTTCCCTTCGTCATTTTTAATTCTTTCTTCATCGTCTACCCCCAGTACCTTATATCACTGTGATCTGTATCGTATTAACCTTATTGGACGGACTCACCCCTGCCCTGCCCTTACCCCTTCTGGTAGACGACCTCGCCCCCGTACTCGATCCTCCGTATCCTGTGGTACGGGATGCTGGAGCTGTTTTCGAGCGTGAAGAACGAATTGCCAAGACTTGCGATCTCAGAGCCCCTGATGATCCGGGTATCGTTGGGTGCGCCCCTGTGCAGGTAGTAGATCGTGCATTCGTGCATCTGGTAGCCGCGCCACTTGATCTCATTCAAGACGTCTCTCGGACGTTTCGACCGGACATTTATTGCAGGCACACCAATCGCTTTATCCCCCATACCGTATATTCAATTCTACGATAACGGAGCAGACACCATGCTGTCAGAGATACAGGAATTCATAACCACACATTACGTGGATCCGATCGTGAACGATGCCGGGTACAACATAGTAAACACCCTCACATGGGCTGTGATACTCGGCATCTGCCTGATCGGCATATTCAAGGTGTTTAAGCATCTGCGTATCACGGTAGACCAGCGTTTCGCAGCAGGGGTGGTCTGCTATGTCCTCTTCGGCTCGAGTCTCCGTGTCCTTGAGGATGCCGATATCTTTGCACCGCCGCTTCAGTACCTGTTCATAACGCCTATTATCTATTTTGTGGTCTTCTTCGTAACACTGGCGGCTCTTCTGCTATCGATTAAGATCTATGGCAGCCGGTATCACGTGCCGTTTGCAGCCATCGGACTCGGTCTCGCGTCCGCGAATATTGGCGTACTGCTCTGCAGCGAAGACATCACGCATCCGGAGGCAGCACTGCTCATCGCGGTGCTCACGGCCATTTCCACTGCATCGATCTATATCGGCGCAGGGTTTGCAAAGATCAAATTCTTGCGCGACCGGTTCAATATAATGCTTCTCGGATCGCACCTCTTCGACGCATCCTCGACCATGGTCGGCATCGACCGTCTCGGTTATCATGGCAAGCATGTGGTCGAGAACTATCTGGTCGATCTCACTGGCACCGGAGCAGTGATGTACCCACTCAAACTGATCGTCTTCATCCCGCTGCTCTACCTGATCGACAGTGAGTTTGATGAGATCGAACTGCGCGATCTGTTGAAACTCGTGATTCTCGTGCTCGGACTCTCCCCTGCATGCAGGAACACGATCCGGATTCTCTTTGGGGTGTGATTGGGATGCTTAAGAAGTGCACAGTACTTGTAACGGTGATCTTTGTGGTCTCGGTGATATCCGGATACCTGTATGCGGTCTCGAATCCGTATGAATCCGCAAGGGTTATGCAGGAACTATCCGGCGAACTCGGCTGGATCACGGATCTGAATCCGATTCTGCTTTCATTTGTCATATTCCTGAACAATGCATTCAAGAGTTTTCTTGCAATCGTGCTTGGGGTGCTCGTGATCGTTCCGATCATGTTCATCGTGTTGAACGGATACATTCTCGGCATCGTTATATGCGAGTCTGCACGCATAGAAGGTCCTCTGTATGTTGCAGCAGCGATCCTGCCGCACGGCATAATCGAACTTCCGATGGTCCTCGTAAGCGCTGCTCTCGGAACGCGTATTGGAATGATGGTGCTGCTCCGGATAAGCGGTAAGATACCCACTGAAGAGATTCTATCCGCGCTTAAGTGGTCGATATCCTACTATTTCAGATGGATTCTCCCACTCCTGTTCGTAGCAGCCGTGATCGAGACGTTCATCACGCCTGCCGTGCTGTGGATTCTGGGATGATGGAAACTTCTTATGCCAAAAATGACACTGTCTAAAAATCAAGTGATTTATCACCGCGGAGAACGCGGAGGGCGCAGAGTTTCGATACCCTTTCAATCCTCGCTTTGGTTTTCTGGTGCCTCTGCGTTCTCCGCGTGCTCTGCGGTAAAATTTAAGGATATAGTGATTTCACTGGACTTTCCGATTGTGCCGCCAAAAATATATCGGCGAGAAAACAAAAAATTTTTGGTCATGTCCATAAAAAAGTAAGGATCACTGAGAAAAAATTCAAGAACATTGAGACAAAAGAGGAGAAGAAGGAGGGAAAAAGTTGATACCAGAATTTTATGAGATCCCTGCGAAGGATATCATGGATAAGGGGGTATGGGATCTGCCCCTGCTAGAGAAGGATGCGAGCATAGACCGCGTTTTATCCATCTTGACTGTAGACGATCATGTCTGGATTGTTGAAAGCAAAGGATGCAGAAAGCTGGTAGGGATAATAACAGAACACGATATTTTAAATATTTTTTCTCCAACAAAAAAAGTTTCATACTTCGGATTACCCGATAAAAGATCTTTACATTATGAAACCTTCGAAAAAGCGGAGCAGATCATGTCCGGAAATCCGGTAAGATGCGAACCAGATGAAGATGTGGAAGACGCGCTTAATAAAATGGTGCGTCATAGAATAAGGAGAATTCCAGTGGTGAAAAACGACGAAATAATAGGAGAGATAACGCTACACCAATTAATAGGAAAATTTTGTGCTTTCATAAAAACTTCCACTCAAAAATAAAACAAAGGTCCCAAAAGCGATGAACCTGATATTGGTAGTCGGAATAATAATAGTTATCGGCTTTCTCGGTGGATTAGCATTGGGAAAACTCAAATTCCCCATGATTACTGGCTATATCATTATCGGTGTCTTATTAAGTCCTTCCCTTCTGAACATAATACCGAGAGAAACAGTAGGCGAGCTGGATATAATTACCAATGTTGCTCTCGGGATCATTGCATATCTGATCGGTGGCAGTCTTCACTGGGCGGACTTACAACGATTAGCAAAAAGCATCACCTGGATAGTACCTTTTGAAAGTCTGGGGGCGTGGTTTCTGGTTACCCTGGTTTTAGCCAGTCTGGGCAGTTTAATCATTCCAGGCGAAACGTTCTGGCAGACTTACTTTCCCATGGCTTTTATCATAGGTGCGGTATCATGTGCAACTGCTCCGGCAGCAACAATGGCGATAGTCAGTGAATACCGGGCGAAAGGTCCCTTCACCACAACGTTACTGGCGGTGGTCGGGCTTGATGATGCAATTGCGGTTATAGCCTTCGCTATCGCTTCAGGCATATCCCAGCCACTGGTGAATAATGCTGGAAGTATCTCCCTCTTCCAGATGCTCGGCATTCCTTTCGTACATATAGGGGAGTCGATATCGATTGGTATCGTCTTTGCCATTGTCCTGATGTATATGGCCAGACTTGCGAGAACTCGCGAATTGCTACTGGTCGTAGTTTTTGGGATGATCATGCTGTGTACAGGCGTTAGTACTTATCTGGGGCTTTCATTAATCCTGGCTAATATGGTTGCAGGCTTTATCATAGTAAACAAGGTGAAGAGAAGGGAGATGTTTCTTGTAATCGAAGAGATCGAGAACGTGGTCTATGTAATGTTCTTTGTACTGGCAGGATTGCACTTTGATTTAAGCGTGATGAAATTTGCGGGTATACTGGCACTATTGATTGTTCTTGCCAGATGTCTGGGTAAATACATGGGGGTAAGAGCAGGTGCCAAGATTTCCCACGCACCGGATAACGTGAAAAAATATCTTGCTTTTGCGCTATTACCAAAAGCAGGGGTTACCGTGGGTCTGGTTCTTCTGGCATCCATACGATTTCCTACTTTTGGGGTTGTGATGTTAAATGCGGTACTGGCATCAACTATCATAAACGAACTCATCGCACCACCTCTGACGAAGTATGCGATCTTCAAAGCCGGGGAGGCAGAAGTCGATCATCTATAACCAGACAAACCTGCCTGCGATGACCAGTATTTCCATGCCTGAATAGTATCTGCTGATAGGTCGCTATGGGGCATGATCTCGGCTACGCTAATCTTTGCATAATCCACTGCCATTGTTTGGGGATCGTTCGTGATTATACTAATAGATTTTCATTAAGCGACTTGACAGCCCCGGGCACGGCTTGACAAGAAGCCAAATCACAGATACTAGATCCCCCACAAACTGCGGCAGACCTGGAGGATCTAATTCATACGAACGCGTCCTTCACCTTTCCAAATATCCCCTTGTGCTTCTTTCCACCTATGGAAGGGTTTTTATCCTCGATCCCCTGTAGTTCTGTGAGCAGTTCCTGTTCCCGGGCAGAGAGGTGTGTTGGAACAACGACCCCGACTTTCACGAGTTGGTCTCCTTTCCCGAGCCCGTGGAGTTTTGGCATCCCCTTGCCGCGCAGACGGAGGGTCGAACCGGACTGGGTGCCTGCAGGAATCTTCATCCGCACGTCGCCGTGCAGTGTCGGCACCAGAACCTCGTCGCCGAGTGCAGCCTGCGTGAACCGGATCGGCAGTTCATACAGGATGTCATTACCGTCGCGCTTGAATACCGGATGCGGATCGATATGCACGAAGATGTACAGGTCTCCGGGGGGACCGCCTCTCACCCCTGCCTCTCCTTCGCCCCGGTGGGGTATCCGGTCTCCTGACCCGATGCCGGCCGGAATACGGATCGAGAGCGTCCTGGGACGGCGTACCCTGCCTCTGCCGTTGCAGGAACTGCACGGGGATTCAATGATCTTGCCTGTGCCGCTACAGTGTGGGCACGGGGTGGATGTGATGAACTGCCCAAATGGCGTACGCCTCGCTTGACTGATCTGCCCGGTGCCGTGGCAGTACGTGCACGTCTTCGACGTTGTGCCGGGTTTTGCGCCAGTTCCCTTGCAGACGTCGCACGTTTCCGTGCGCATCACTTCTGCCTTCATCTCAATGCCTGTTGCAGCATCCTCAAGCGATATGCGCAGGTCATACCTCAGATCCGCACCGCGCTCCGGACCCCGTTGCACGCCGCCCCTGCCACCAAAGAAGGTATCGAAGATGCTTCCGCCCCCGCCTACACCACCGCCAGCAAACCCTCTGAAGATGTCTTCAAAGTTAATGCTCCCGAAGATATCATCCTGTGAGTACCGTGCATCGATACCGGCATGCCCAAACCGGTCGTACTGTTTCCGCTTTTCAGGATCAGACAACACACCGTACGCCTCTGAGATCTCTTTAAACTTCTCTTCTGCTTCTGGCGCTTTATTTCTGTCAGGATGGTACTGCATCGCCAGTTTTCGGTATGCTTTCTTGATCTCCTTCTCATCAGCGTCCTTCGGGACCCCGATGATCTCGTAATAGTCCTTCTTCGTGGGCATGTGACCTGCTACCTCTCTTCAAGATTATACGATATGCATGTACGTTAAATTAACTGTTGTGTTCTGCTGTGTTTTCGCGTGGTTACTGCCAGAAGAGTCAGATTCCAGCCCTGATAAGGGACGGCAGGCACGAAAGCGCGGAGAATGGACCCAGGCTCGCTCATGAAAGATTATTTTAAGCGCGGCGTCGAATGAACTACTATGATCCCGGTGTCTCCAGAGAAGAGATTATACATCCACGCATCAGAGGTGATCCCATCTCAAAAGTTATAGAGACAGAGCTTCGAGAATATACCGCAGGGATCATCGATGAGCTTGCAGAGGATTTTCACATCGGCAGATCGGCGCTGCTTGCCAGAATCATCGAGGATGGGGTGCACGCGGAACTTGTGAAACGGTCTGTCCGGTTGTACGCTGACAGGAAAGTTTCGATGTGGAAGGCTGCTATGCTTGCTGGCGTCAGCTTCTATGAGATGATGGCTGAGATAAAACGACATGGAGTACCTCTCCAGTACGGGGTGGAAGATTTTGAAGCAGATGTTAAAACGCTTAGAAAACTTAAAAGTAGTATCTAATACATCTCCTTTGATTTATCTCTCCAAAATCGGCAGATTAAGGCTTTTGCACGATCTGTTTGGTGCGATATCCATTCCAGATGCTGTGGCAAGTGAGATACTCCGCGGGAAAGATCTTTCGGACGGGTTCGCAAGCGCTATGGACGTGGAAGACGCTATCGATACCGGATGGATAAAGGTCGAAGAACCGGACAAAGATGAACGCGGTCTGGCAGAGACATATTCTCGCGATCCTGGAATTCACCTGGGCGAAGCTGCTGTGCTTGCCATGGGACGCCGCTTTGATCTATTGTTGCTGGATGATCTCTGCGCACGCGCGTTTGCAAAAGCACTTGGATTGGGCATGGTGGGCACGATCGGAATACTCCTGCAGGCGTATGATGCCGGGTTGATATCCTTTGCCGAGTTTGAAGAGTCTCTGGACGATCTGGAATACTATGACTTCTGGCTCCGTCCCCACCTGAAACGAAGAATCATGGCAGAAGCCGAACTCATCAGGCTGGAGCGAGAACGCAACCAGTCATGAGCGAATCCCGGGACTCCAAGAGTGGCAGGTATGGCGACATGGGCAATGTCTAAACTCACATGACCTGCTTTTGCAGTGCGTATACTGTCGATGAAAAAGCGGTTTTTAGAATCGTGGCTACCGCCACTGTTTTTGAGACTTTTACGTACCAAAAATACAGTGATTTATCACCGCGGTCTGCGAAG
>DASC01000105.1:0-2113 GCA_002503595.1 Candidatus Methanogaster sp. UBA203
TAACTCGAATTACCAGAGAGCCTCCTTTATTTACTCGTTTTTCTCTCAATCGGCATTTTCACATCAGTGATCTCAAAAAGTGAGATCGATTCTTTGACATGTGGCATCATTGCATGGCTCAATCTGTGCGTTGTATTCGGAGCCACTGTTATGATCATCGCAACTGTTGTAACCGGACAAGCATTATTTGATGGTGGAAACCAGCAGTTCAGAGAACTTACGTATAACCTCCAGAAATTCTCACCGATACATCATTACGCAGAAGCCACAATCGGTTCATCTGATTTGAGCTGGGGAAGCCTCGCACACCACGAAACCATTAAGGGAGTTCTGGATACAGGTTATACCCTGGGCGAGTGGGCAGGCGAATTCTGGGAAAACGTCGTGGTGCTGGCAGTTATCTCCATGATTTTAATTATATTGTCTTGTTTAATATTTTTACGACAGGATATAACCATATAGGAGGATATTATGGAAAACAATGTCAAAAATATAATTATAATCACTCAAAAAGAATTTGCCGACCATATATGGAGCCCCAGATTTCTGGGATTTGCCATTACGTTTACTTTGATTGTATTTATATTCGGTTATCAGAAAGGAATGGAAGTAGACTACCTGGAACATCTTCTGGGAATGGATGGAATGTTGCGTGGTTTTCTGGGCATAGCCAGAATAGTGGGCAGTTTCGCACCGTTGATCGGAATCGTTCTTGGTTTTGATACAATAGTCAGAGAGGTGAAATCGAGTTCTCTGAATGTACTTCTGACGCACCCTGTGTTCAGAGATAACATAATTGCCGGTAAAATTATCGGGTCTGCGATATGCTTATTCCTGATACTGTTGATTTCGATAACCGTTTCCACAGGTACCATGCTGACCATATCAGGGGTCTCTGCCGACGGTGAGGATATCTTAAGAATTGGGATATTTATAATAATAACTTTCTTTTATACACTTATCTTTCTTGGAATCGGAGTTATTACCTCCATCCTCGTAAAAAACTCAAGCAACTCACTGGTTTATAATATTGCTATATGGCTCTTCTTTATTATACTATTCAGCCAGATTATTTTATCTTGTGTATACACATTGACCGGGGGGATGGAAGGTAGCATTGAGGTAGCAGTTGGGTCCGGAGTGCTGAACCTCTCGCCGGGTCATCATTATGCACAGGTTGCAATGGGCGCGAACAATGTGGGCTGGGGTGGCGGTCTTGGCGGAGACCCGCGTATAGCAGGCATCTTCGATACCCACTTCACCCTCACCCAGTGGCTCGCCGAATTCTGGATGAACCTTGTCGTGCTGATCGTAACCCCGATCATCCTGCTCATCATCGCGTTCATCACATTTCTCAGGAAGGACATCACCAGATGATCAAAAAAACACTCGCAGTCCTGATAATCATACTGCTATCCGCCCCACTGACCAGCGCAGACTTTGCCCACATCGCGGTCACAACAGACGTAGTCGGCAAAGTCGTCCGCCCCGGCGACACAGCAGAGTTCGTAATCTCCCTTGAAAAAGGCTACAACACGACAGATGACGTTTCGGTAACACTCTTCATCGACAAGAAGCCAGATTACGACTGGATGGCTGGTTTTTATGCAGATGATGATCAGGTAAGCAGGATAACCTTCCCTGCTGATGAATCAGGCAAAAAACAGGTGACTCTACGGATAAGAACACCAGAAAACGCAAGCGATGGCACTTATGTGATAAAAGCAGGATTCCAGCCTTATGGCGAGAGCGTAACAAGCTACGAATTCATTTACAGGGACTTCGTTGTGAATGTGGATAGAAATGCCGCTCTGAATCTTGATATCTATGCGGATATCCCCGGGCGGGCGACCCATCCGGGAATACCTGTGACCGTTGGTCTCAAAATCGAGAACGATTACGACAGCAGGACAGTGGTCAAACTCGATGTGATCTCAAAGCCGCCTGAATGGGGTGTTGACCTATTATCAGATGACGGTTTTCGGATCACAAAGATCTGCGTGCCGGCAAATGACGAGAAAGAGATCGGTGCTGTTGTCTGCCCGCCAATGAATGTGAGCAAAGGGGACTACACAATCACAATCGGGGCAGCACCTGAAAGCGGAGACCAATA
>DASC01000105.1:2120-10527 GCA_002503595.1 Candidatus Methanogaster sp. UBA203
AATATATCACAGAAGATCTCAGTATCACAATCAATCCGGATATCGAGTCCCATCAGGGTCTGAGCACATATATGGAGATACATGCCCCTATCACTGGTCTTGAGATCCGACCGGAGACCCCGGCAGAATTCGTTGTCACTCTCAGAAGTAGATACGACCAGCGAATATCCTTGAATCTGAAGGCACTGGAGATACCAGAGAACTGGGATGTGGAATTCCTCTCTGTTGAGGATGAGGATGTGAGAATAACCACGCTGGAGATGCCGCCTGGAGGCGAGCAGCAATTGGAGGTCAGGGTAAGACCCACAACAAATGCGAGTGATGGAATCTATCCGGTGATCGTGGGCGCTCTCCTCGATGACGGCAGGAGCATATCGCAGAAGCTGGAGGTTGTGATCAACGAGGGTATAGAGAAGAGCCAGATACTCAGCATATATCCGAGTTACAGCGAGGTAACGCTCAATCCGGGAAGTTCCACCGAGGTACGGGTAAATATCAGGAACAACTGGGATGAACCACTGAGCAACGTGCAACTTGAGGTGCAGGACGTAAGCGGCATCAGAACCGAGATCAGGAGCTTTGGGACGATTGAAGAACTGGAACCCGGCGAATCCAGAACGATACCGGTCGAGATCACTGCACGGGCAGACGCCGGAAGCGGGGTAAAGGAGATATTCATGCGGGCAAAGAGCAGTGACATCCAGAGCGAGGAGAAGAGTATCATGGTGGATGTCAAGAAATCGAGCGGCAGCGGATTCATTGGCATTGGGCTGGTCGTGCTTGCGATCCTCGTTCTTGCAGTAATGATTCGTAAGTTCGGGAGACGATAGTTATGGAAACGATGATTGAAACAAAAGAACTTACCAAATCCTTTGGTAAGGAGAACGAGATCGTGGCGGTGGATTCGCTAACGCTTCAAGTGGATGCTGGTGAGGTCTTTGGATTCGTCGGTCCGAATGGTGCTGGCAAGACCACCACCATGAAGATGTTAATCGGGCTCCTGGAGCCGAGTTCCGGATCGGGCAGGGTTGCGGGATTTGACATCGTGCGGGAAGTAATCAGGATAAGGGAGGTCACTGGCGTGCTTCCGGAACCAGCCGGGTATTATGACAACCTTACGGCAAGACAGAATCTCAGATTCTACGGCAAACTTTATGATATCGAAGAAAAACGTAGAGAGGAGAGAGTCGTTGAGTTGCTCGAACTCGTTGGACTGGGACATGCCATTGATCAGAAGATCGGCGGCTTCTCGACAGGTATGCTCAAGCGATTCGGTCTGGCTCAGGCACTGATAAACGAGCCGAGTATCCTGTTCCTGGATGAGCCAACAAGCGGCATAGATCCTCTGGGAGCGCAGGAGATGCGGGATCTGGTCAGGAGACTTAAGCTGGAACGGGGTGTTACCGTTTTCTTGAGTTCGCATTCGATGACCGAGGTTGAGGAGATATGCGACAGGATCGGTGTGATATCGAGAGGAAGATTGATAGCGGTGGGTACTGTGGAAGAACTCAGGGATAAGGTGCGGGAGAAAGAGGGGGTTAGATATGTACTGGAGGTGTCTGGCATGGCTGCCGATGAGATTATTGGGGCACTGGAGCATATCGGAAGCGTGCACTCGGTTGAGGTTTCGGATGGCGGGATACGGCTGCTGGCGGATAAGGATGCGCGTATGGAGATCGCTGAGGTCGTGAAACGCTCTGGCGGTGCTGTGTCAAAGTTCGAGGAGGAGAGGATGGATCTTCAGCGGGTGTTTTTGAGGTTGATCGGGGCATGAGGTGATTTCTGGGCAGATTACCGATAGGAAAGAGTTGTCCGCGTTCATAATGCAGAAGAAGCGACTGGATTAGCCGTTGAATACGAGAATACAGTAATCTGGTAGATTGCATTCAGGCGATAACTGCAAATCGTTTCGTAGTTTAAGTAAAACTTAATAGACACTCCATTAAACGCTTGACAGGAACTGAATTAAGAAGCGACAGTCAGTTCTCATAAAAAATGAAGGAGGACATAACATGAACAACAGAACAAAATGGATAACCGTATTCATGCTCGCATGCCTCGTGATCTCGGCTGGGCTCGCCTCGGCAGGATTCTGGGGCTCGGATACGTCCGAAATGCAGCAGAAGAAAGTGATCACCGTGTCCGGCTACGGCACTGTTGACACATATCCTGACGAGGCTGTGCTCAGGCTCGCGGTGGTGACGCAGGCAGAGGATGCGAAGAACGCATCCGAAGAGAACGTCAAGAAGATGGATGCAGTGCTTGCCGCACTTTACGAGATCGGGATACCGGAGGATGATGCCGTAACATCCGGTTATCGGGTGTGGCCACAGTACAGCTGGAGGGATGAGGAACAGCAACTTACCGGCTTTCAGGTGCGCAACTCGCTGACCGTAACAGTCAGGGACATCGAGAAGATTGGAGATGTGATCGATGCCGCGCTTTCCGCAGGAGCAAACGAGATCAATGACGTGACATTCACGGTGAGTGATGACCGGCAGGCAGAACTCAAGAGTGAAGCCATCGCAGATGCAGTTGCGAAAGCAATGGCGGACGCATCGTCTGTTGCTAAGGCGATGGATGTAGCGATCATGGGTCCGGTTGAGATATCGACCACCGGATCGCAGTTTTCGCCGTACAGGATGCACATGGACTACGATACTGGCTACAGAAGCGGAGGGGTGATGGTAACTCCTGAAGGGATGCCAGTTCCAATGCCGACTCCCGCGGCTGCACCTCCGCAGATCCAGCCAGGAGACGTGACGGTCTCGGCGCAGGTGACTGTGGTGTACGAGTTCAGGTGAATACAGAGGCGTAGAAGATGATGCAGGTCAATAGGAAGTATGTTTTATGGATTCTGGTGTTCGTAGCAGCATCACTGATCACAGTACTGTTTCTTGGTCCGGCTGGGATTGGCGTGTCAGAACTTCTTTTTGTCATCGCAAGTCTGCTCTTCTACGCCGTACCGATCACAATAGTAGTTTATGTGATTAGTTTAGTCAAACGATACGTCGATTGCAAGGTGATGGAATCAGAGCGGGCTGCAGATATGGATACGAAGATGGAACTGCTGGAGCAGCAAATCGAGCGAATAGAGAGTAAGGTGGATAAGATTGCTGAAAATCGTGGAGCGCAGTTAAGTAAAGACTGATTTGAGGGCGGATGAGGTGATATGAGTGAAAAAGAGAATAGCACACGGACTTGGAGTATTGGTGATTCTTGGGATTCTGATTCTATCAGGCACAGCATCAGCATGTGTAAACCCAACCGACTCGTTTGCAACCGAGGTTTTATTGAACAAGCCCGGGGTTTCATACAATCTGTCCGGAATAATCGAATCAGATGACGTTATCGTCAAAACAAAGGAAGTTCCGGTTCTTGAAACCGGACAGCCAGAGGGAGTGCCGACACCGCAGGCGATTATGATTCCGGAGAATAACAGCACAGTGATGATAGGAACCGCAACAGGAGAGCCAATTGAAACACGAACCGAACTCGATCGAATCATCTATCGCTCGCATTACAATCCGAATGTTGCGGTGATCCTTTCGGATAGAGTTCCCAACTATAATGAGGGGGAATGGGGCGATGCCAGGCACATTTCGGTAAAAATCCAGATCCCAACAAAAGACGTGCACAGAAGCATGCCATATATCGGAATCGGACTGACTGAAGACGTATATACTGCTGCGCTTGATATCGAAGCTTGTGCAGATATTGGCTGGGATTTCGAGGTATCCGGAAGTGGAAGCTGGACTACAGATGATGGTGAACGCCGCACCATGAGATCGTATTTGCTCAGAAAAGGCGATATCCGGATCAATGTTATGCCTGCTGATAGGACCTCACTGGAAGAGACCGTGATCAGTGTGGCTGTAAACGATGCAAAGTCCCTGAGTGAAGGTGCAAAAGACGAGATCACAGATGTTCTGGTCGCAATCGGGTTTTTTGAATCGACAGACATAATCGATGATACGGCAATCATATCAAATATCAGGGAATGGGGTGACCTTGAATCTGCTATCGGTGTTGCTGCCGACGATTTCGATTTCGGCGCTGCCATGAAGACAGAACTTGAGCATCTCAGAGGCGTTGGTGTGATTGTAGGATTGACTGATACGGATGTTGACGAAATCGCATCTGCCCCTGTACGCGGAGCTGCTGGTTTCAATTCAAGGATCGTTTATGAAGACGGTGAATGGATACCGTATCGTGAAACAGGGAATCCGATACTGATGAAACTTGCCGACTGCGGCGGATTTCCGATCACAGTACTGCCAGGTGAGACTGCGTCACCTGCACCCACGGAATCGACAACACACGCACCTGCGCCAGATCATACACCCGCTCATACGGTGCCAGCATTCACAGCGTTTGCTGCGATCGCGGGAGTGCTGGCGGTCGTGTATGCGAGGCGGCGCGGTGACGGAGGTGAGCGATAAATGGTGAAACTGTGCGGCTGTGAAAAATGCGCTCATCGTCTTTAAAGATAAGAGATTCCTGCAATTTGGTTTATTTGTAAGTCCAAAGGGTTTCAAAGGATTTTTGGTAAGTATCTCACTTATTCCAGTTTATGGGATCGTTTATTCCATTTTTCGGGATTAACTTCCAGATTACATACTTGAGTTGTTCCAGCCACGTGTATATTGAGCACCGAGGAGGGGCGCGATGATAGAAGTACCCAATGTAAAAAGGAGGTGAAAAGAAGATGGATAAGAAAATGTTTGCAGTGGTCATGGTCGCGTTGTTTGTAGCCGTGTGCTTTGCAACCAACGGTTTTGCAGCTAACGTGAGTGCAACTGCAGACGAGAATCCCGCAACTGGGGCTGACACACCAACAATTGTGTTTGCGAGAGAAGGTCTCGAAGTAACAGGCGAAACGATGATAAACGGAACGCCTGTTAGAGAACTCACAATAACCGTGCTAAACGAGACAACACTGGAATTCGATGAAGAGAGTAAAAGCTTTTCGATAGATGGCGGCTACCTCGTCATCGATGAGTGCGCAAGCGATAAATGCGTTGCAAAAGCATACAGTGGCACTTTGTCAGGTGTGCCGTCAGGCGGGTTAAACGTTCAAGTCAACATAGACTACACATACAAAGATTGTGACAGTATCTGTGGCGGATATGCGCGTTTCAATCTGAATGTGCCGCAAGGTGGCTCAGACTCCAGGACCATATATGACGCATGTGGACCTGATAATAGCGCAAGTGGTACTCTGTCTGCCTCGTTTACCGCATATCCGGGACAAACGTATAGATTCCCGATATCGTGCGTGCGAGACGACTGTTGTAGTGCTAGCGACACTGGGGACATATTTACCTGAACGAGATACGTTAAGAGCCATAACGGCTCTTTTCTATTTTTTGTTAAAAATCTGTTTTCATAAAAGTATCAAGATAATAATACCAAAAACGATATGTTGAATGTTAAAGAAAACCATTTAGGATGATGCCAAGAAATAGAATCATATCAGCAAATATAGTGTTGATACTCTCATTGTTTATACTTGTTTTTAAACTAACAAATCCTACTCCAACTTGTATCCAGGGCGAGCATGCCGTAACGATCTCAACTCTCTACACCTTCACCGATTGCATCACAATCGCAATATTTTCAGGGCTTGCTGTAGCAAGCGGTATGTGTTTATTGTTTTTCAGATCTGAAACAAAAGAATCAGTCGGCTTAACCACCATTGATGAGCCAGTTGCCGCACAGAAAAATAATCTTGATGTAGTATTAAAAACTCTGAAAGGAAAAGAGCAGATGATCATAAACGAACTCATCAAAACAGGCGAGATCAACCAGTCCGAACTATCATCAAGAACTAAAATCCCCTCGTCCACACTCTCAAGGACTTTACATGATCTGGAGCAGAAAGGATTGATAGTCCGGTATCACAACGGGATGAGCAAGATGGTGAAACTTGCCGATTCGTTCAAGCGATGACTGCAAATCGATTCGTGGTCATCAAAAGAGACTTTAAGGGCGTCGTTAATTACTGGATATTCAGAGGCGATGGAAATGAAATGGATTGATCCGATAGTAGAGGATGTCCACACAACACGCGAGAACATCCGGAAGGCGTGTGGCTATAACCTTGATCGAGTCTGCGAGATGCTTCGAGAGAGCCAAAGAGCGCATAATTCAATGATCGTTACCAGAGCCAAGTTCCCCGGCCGGCATGGGCAGCGGTGATCCCGATGAAACATGCATCCACACTGCTTGCACTGCTGCTGATCTTCGCATCAGCAACCACCACAGCAGCCGTGCTGGTCGAGGAGGCAGGCGAGATACCATATCAGGTATCGAGAGCCGACCGGATCGTGGCAGGGACGGTAACAGACGTCCAAGCCTTCTACAATCACACGATCGTTACAATCGAGGTCGATTGCTGGCTGAAGAACCCGCTACCCGCAAAAGTGATAACAGTCAGGACAGAGTGCGGGACAGGCGTCTGGACCGAGGATGCGGCGTCCTTTGCCCCGAACGAGACCGCGATCCTGATGCTCGAAGACGTGGACGCAAGCGAGAACAGGTTCAGGATCGTGTGCGGGGAAGTCGGAAAGCACCCGCCGTCAGAGAGGAGCGCAATTCTGAAAGCGATATCATTATCCGATTCAGACCTCCCGCTAAGAAGCGGCGATTCCGATGACGAGGTAGTGCGAAATCCCCCACCGAACCCGGTCGAGTTTATCCTGCCCACAACCGACCGCGGGCTTGACATGGACGGGGACGGCTTGTTTGACTATCTGATCGTGGAACTTGCCGCATGCACGAGTGAACCCGGAATGTACTACCTCCACGGTGAACTGTACGTGCCACTTGGAATGCTTGAGGAGAATGGGGAGACCGGCATGACCGGTATCGGTTTTCAGATCATAGAGCTGGCAACGGCTGCGGTTTACCTGAACGAGAGCACTCAATCGGTTTCGATTAATTTTGAGGGTGGCAGCATCCACAATAATGAAATAAACGGTCCCTACGAAGTTAAAGTCAATGTCAACAACGAAACGTGGGGCTTTGGTCATGCATTCGATCACACGACTGGCGATTATGAGTTTGCGCAGTTTGAGCAACCAGCTCTGCTGCTCTCGGGTCCGGTGCGCTCGAAGGGAGATGCCATCGGACTGGCACGAGAGAAGGCACAGGAACTCGGTATCGCGGTCAGGGCGGTGAATTACACCGAGATTCGGATCGAACGCGCCCGTGAGATATGGTCGCTCGATTTCGAGGGCGAGGAATTTGATGAGCGGTTCGTGATTCATGGCGAAGATGATGTCGAGCACCAGACACTGAACGGGACGATGAAAGGAATTCCGGCGAAAGGGGTTCCTGCGATCAATGCTGCAGGTGTTATTGCGATTGTGGCGCTGGTGTGCGCTCTTTGCTCGAGGAAGTGGAAGTAGAGGAGTCGTACGTAGTTTGATGACCCGAACATCTACACCAGCCGCAGTTCTCCTGTGACCGCGTCCAGTTTATCGGACCTGCCAGGTCCTATGCCGAGTGCTGTGACCGTACCAGGCGGTATCTCGGTGAGACCCGCGTCCGTGATCAGCGATGCCGGAAGCCCTGCTGCTTCCGCGTCCATCTTCAGTTCATACATCTCTGAGAGATCCCGCACCTGCAGCACGATCTTCTTCTGCCCGCCATCCTTCCATGCCTTGCGAGCGCTCGAATCTGCTTGCTCTGCCGCGGATACCGCAGCATGTGCGACCTGCACCGCAAGTTTCCCGCGGGAGAGTTTCAGATCCTCCCGGATGATAATGCACTGTTTGTACTCGGTCATGTGAAGGTATATGAGCATCTATGAATATTATATCATTACATGATAACGCAAGCGTCGACGCCAGAGGCGTTAGCAGACGGGGTGATCCTTTCCGTATTCGAATCGGATGAGCGGTTCAGGAGCGTGCTTTCGAGAACGATAAAGGAGGAACTTGGCATGACAGTCCTCGAATTCAGCGAATGCGCCTCGATTCCACAGAGCACGATGTACAAGATACTCGAAGGGCGCCGCGAGCCGAATGTGAAGACGCTTCGACAGATCGTACAGACGATACGAAAACTCGAAGGGACTGAGAATAACTTTATAGCGGTCATTGCAGCGCGTCCGGTACTCGACCGCATCACAGAGAGGCAGATCTTGATCGAGGGAGAGTCCGTGGTCGTGCGAGAGTATGCTGCCTCCACGATGGAGGATGCGATCATAGCAGCGGTTCGTGCCGAGCGTGACGGCGCATCAGCGCTCGTATGCGCACCGATCGTAAGCCCGACTGTTGAGAAGATATTAAGCATCCCGGTGGCAACGATCAATCCGACGAGCAGCATTGTGCGGGCGATCGAACTTGCCGCACGCAAGCGAAGCAGTGGCACTGTCTAAAAATCCGGGTGTTTTATCACC
>DASC01000105.1:10574-11071 GCA_002503595.1 Candidatus Methanogaster sp. UBA203
GGACATTGCCCCGGGGCTTGTGGGTGCGGAAGATGTTGAGTCCAACAACACCGACAACACTCATGACCATTTCGAACGAAAGCCTTATATCCCCTAGAAAATCTACCACCAGTAGAGGTGTCAGGATGCCTATGCCCTGAAGGTAGATCCAATGAGGATGGTTTAGGCATTTTCGATCCTGTAACCGTAACAATAGCAAAGAATCGGAGTGACATAGATGCTAGGAAGCAAAGAATCCGCAGCAATCCTCCTTATCTTCTTATTAGCAGCAACTGCAGTCAGTTCTCCTGATAGTTTCCCGGATGAGTATGTCTGTTCCAATGGTACAGGAGTCGAGACATCCGGTGATTTCAAGGTTGTGAACATCTCAGAAGATTCTTCCTTTTCCAGTCAGGTCGGATGTGGTCTGATCCGGCTTTCTGTGAGATCTGATGAGATATCACAGGATTGTGTCACCTCAAATACTGTCAGGGCTGTGGATTCACAGGAACAGATCA
>DASC01000208.1:0-1232 GCA_002503595.1 Candidatus Methanogaster sp. UBA203
GAAGGATCTTTCAAACTCAGGTTAGAAAGGCTATACCCAAAAACACCGAAGTTGTACGTGTTTTCAGACATCGTGTTGCTCTGCAGTATGGTATCACTTGAACCTGACAGTTGGATACCGTGGCGGTTGTTGTTCGTGGCGTTGTTACATGTGAGTGTGTTATTGCTCGAATAGGACAGGTAGATGCCGTAGTCGTTGTTGTTCGATGCGTTGTTGTTTGTGAGCGTGTTGCTGCTCGAATCCAATAACAGGCCGATGCCGCAGCGGTTGTTCGATGCGTTGTTCTCTGTGAGCGTGTTGTTGCTCGAAGAGAACAGTTCGATGCCGTAGCGGTTGTTCGTGGCGTTGTTACATGTGAGTGTGTTGTTGCTTGAATACCATAGATAGATGCCACTGTAGTCGTTGTTCGATGCGTTGTTACATGTGAGCGTGTTGCTGCTCGAACCATACAGGTAGATGCCGTAGTCGTTGTTCGATGCATTGTTCTCAGAGATGTTGCAGTGATCCGCACTACTAAGATAAATCCCAGATGACCAACCCGCTGTCGCCCCCGTCGCTGTGAACCCTGAGATGTTCACGTAATCAGCGGTCACCTCAAACACATGATCCCCTACATCCGCCGCCCGCACCGTCACCACATTCGCACCGTCACCTTTCAGCGTGACCCGCTTGCCCACATCCACATTCTCGACATACGTCCCCTCATGCACATAAATCGCATCCCCTTCCCCTGCGCCGTCGACCGCATCCTGAATCGAATCGCCCGGATACACATCCCACTCAGCACCAGCGCCCGACACCACGCCTGCCGCGAGCACCACCACGAGAGCCGCAGCCAGCAGCAGCAGGCGGGTCATGCTGCCGCCTCCTCGCGCATTTCGCCCCTATCCCGCATTATAGCAATCGGGACGTCGAGATCCATATCATCAAACATATCAAAGAGCCGCATGCCCACGCCTACGGTATCCTTGCGTTCATCGATCCCCTCAACATAGACGATCACATCGAGATCCTCGCCTTCGTAAGGTCCGAAATATTTGATCCCCTTTATTCTTTCTGTTCCAAATTCCTTTGAAACCTCATCCACGATTATCTGTACAATCTCTTCTTTATCCATCTAAAATTCCTCCACGATATTTTTACAGGTATCAACGATCATAATAGCGTCTGATATTGCAGATTCGCATATATCATCCACAACCTCTACATCCGGATAATAATCACACTCTATA
>DASC01000208.1:1253-8361 GCA_002503595.1 Candidatus Methanogaster sp. UBA203
TTTTTGAACCTGCCCACCAGTGATCGGTGCTCCTTAACATCAAGCTGCATTTGCAGATACACCGCAGACCTTGCAGCATGGTACATCGAATAATACGATTTATGAATCACGGTTCGATTGCTTAAACCAGTTTCAAGGAGTTTCTCTGCCACAGAGAGGTTATCTTCTGCAAGCACCAATCTGGATTCTGCAATTTCATTCATGAAGTGTTTTACCGTGGTCAAATCCACACCTGCACCGTGATCGCTCAGATAAACGAGCAGTCCCTATTTGTCCGGGGTCAGTTCCGTTAACTTGTTCTGCTGCATCATGCATATCACCTTCTGACGTTATTTGCTATCCCTACGCGGGCGCTCATATAAACATTTGTAGTCGCAAGTTCCCGCGCCATCGCCGATCAGCGTAACCCGTTTCCACACATCCACATTCTTGACATACGTCCCTGCATGCACATAAATCGTATCCCCCTCCCCTGCATCATCGATCGCATCCTGAATCGGCGTGCCCACGCCCGGATACACATCCCACTCAGCACAAGCGCCCGACACCACACCCGCCGCAAGCACCGCCACGAGCGCCACCGCAGCAACCAGCAGCAGGCGGGTCATGCTGCCCCACATGAGTAGGCGCGGCAGGCGCGGCATCAACCAGCGTGCCAGCGACAAGCATCGGTCGCAGAACAGTACGAGATTCACTCATGAAAATATGCCCGATCATAACAATCATCTCTGGGATATTACTCGCCACAACAACCCGATCATGTAAATGCCTTCCGTCATGCAATCCTGCTCGTGCCCGCACCAATCGCCGCCCCCACAGGTCTATTCGACCAACAATGCCCTGAATCCAGCCTGTCGAAAATGGTCATCGGTGGTGAGCGCGTCGATGATCCCCATATCCTGCATGACGACAAAAGAGGTGCAATCGGCCAGCCCCCACTCTTTATCCATACGAGAGGAATAGAGTTTCACCGCACGGTCAAACAATTCCGGACTGATCGATACCACCTCGATATCAGGATCACTCCGCAGGTCTTCAATTGTAGCTACAGAGGCGGATCGCCAGCGCAATCTGGAAAGCGTATTACCAATCTCAGTGAGTACAGCTTCGGTTATCACGAACCGACCCACAATCTCTGATGCGATGGCACTGGCACGTTCATGATACTCATCAGATGTGTTTATCAATGCCAGATACGTAACCCGTGTCAATGAAAATAGCCATTTTTATCGCTTATCTGTGCCATAGAGATAGTGATCGTGCTGCATAGCGAGGTCAGATATACCCAAATCCATAGCCCGTTTTAGGATCTGTTTAAAAGCATGGTTGGGAATCTCTTTCTCTTCCGATGTTCCGATTGTGGCAACATGATGTGCATGAAAGTCTACATGCCCTCCAGACTGAAATGTATGGCTGTCAGATGCCACATTAAGTGTTTTTGTCATACGATTTACCTCTCTGTTGAAGCATAAAACGGTCTTATGCTCGTTCAAACATGAATCTATGTGACTGAATGGTTAGACTCCTCATAAATTTTCTGGTGAGCCGCTTGTTCACCTCTACATTCTCGGGCACTCGTCCCGGCATGCACATAAATCACATCCCCCGCCCCTGCGCCGCAGGTCGCATCCTGAATCGGCATGCCGGCACACACAACCACCACCGCAACCGCCGCAACCGCCGCAACCGCCAGCAGCAGGCGGGTCCTGTTACATCATCTACCATAATCAAAGTTAACCAGGCACGAGGCTTCCGATTCCAGCCAGTCGACCGATCCGGGCTCGTATCCATCGATCTCGATTCCGCGATCGATCGCATCAAGAATCTCCAGGATCGCATCTGCGACCTCCCCCACCGTCTTGCCGGTCGTATCGATCTCATACACCCTATCGCACCATTCCACTGCCTCGACAAGGATTACATCGATCGCCTCTGCAAGCGCATTCTCAGAGATCTTTGCCCCGGAATACCCCCGCGCCATAAGCCGCCTCTCGAGTTCGTCGGGCGCGAGACGGAGCACGATCGCGGAATCGCTGACATGGTGCGAGAGATGTCCCTCGAGGACAAGATTCCCACCTCCACCCCGTGCGATCTCACAGACACGATCGTACACCGCATCCATGTCAGCGATCAGGGAGTCCCGCTCTTCATCGATTCCGAGATACAGCCCCTCTCCCCTGATCAGTTCATTCAGATCGAGCACACCACCTATAAGCGCGGATGCAGACGTCTTCCCGGTTCCGGGCGTGCCTGTAATCCCGGTGATCATGGTCATGACCGAATCTTTCGTACCAGGTCCCTGAGCGCATCCGCGACCTCGTAGCCGGACGCGGCCCAGTGCACAACCACGCCATCGATGCCGTCAATCTCGACAAGCCCTGATCGCTCGGACTGGCAGCACCGTGCGATGAATGGCTTTGTGATCTGATACAGGTCTGATGTCCGCGAGCAGATGTTAGTGAATTTGTAGTCGAGGCCAGGGAAACGCTCCTCAAGGATCATCTTTGAGATGTCGCACCCGATCAGGGTGGCGGGCGCTGTTATCACTTCGCTATCCAGGTATCTCCCGGATAGACCTGACGTGAAGCAGGGAAAGACCGCATCCTCGCTTTCGAACTGCCGCAGGTCCAGGATGTTCTCTGTGAATATGACACCGAGTTCGCCGAGCAGACAGCCGCTTAATTGCCCGACCATGTATGTGAGCCAGCCCGGAACAGGTGGGATCACATCGATCACATCGATCTCGAGGAGGTCGCCCGGATCGGGTCTGTGCACGAATGTGAGGTGCTGGTCCACGCTTTTGAAGATGACAGTGTTTACCGCATCAGTGCAGCATCCGTGCGCTATTTTCACAAGTTCGGTGCGGTTGTGCATATTTACCAGTTTACCGTATTGTACGACCTCTTCTCCGGATGCGATCCGGGCAAGCGATGTTACGGTCCTGAATAACCCCTCTCCTTCGCTTGCCACACTATAGACCGCGCAGCCGTCGGATGCAAAGATGAGCAGGTACTCTGAGAGGAAGTATATCTCAGACTCCGCGGTTTTGCTGGTCTTGCGGCGCAGGAGTTCGTCGTGCGCGTCAGAGAGCGTCTCATCAGTGCGGATCGCGCCCACACCTTTGTATTCGGCTGGGAAGATCATATCATCATCCATCCTTGTTGTCGGGGACACTGTCGCTTTTTCAAGTGGAACCACCATGCCCCTGGATTCTACCGCAGAGTACACAGAGCCACGCAGAGGACTTCCGTGGTCTCGAAACTCTGCGCCCTCCGCGGTGATAAATCACTTGATTTTCAGACAGTGCCGTTGTCTGGTTCTCTACCTGCCAGATGAACAGATAACAGACTGTCTACTGCAATAAATCTTTGTGTTGGAACCGTACATCCATATACCTTCACAGATCGCAGATCGCATTCACGAATCTCGAAACCACAACATTGATAGGAGATCACGCCATCACTGGTTTGATGAGCAAAAAAAAGATTGCAAGACAAACTGCGGAAGAGGAAGAATCCGCGGAAGCTGTCACGCCGCCAATCGACCGGCGCAAGCGGCACGTCGATGGCATCAAAAAGACCGTTGTATCATCCGTTCTCGGCATAGCATCGGGCGTAATATGCTATCATTTCCTGACACCACAATCGAGTAATTTCTCATATCTGATACTGCTGCTGGCATTCTATATCCAGAAGCCCATTTATATATACCTGGGAATGGATGCGAACCAGTTTACATGGAAGGATTGGTTCTATGTCGCGTTCATGACCATGATCCTCTGGTTCGTATCGTGGACATTGCTCCTGAACCCCTGACGATGGAATGAATAAAAGAATCCTTGCCGTTCTGCTGGTTCTTGTAGTCGCGGCATCCGGGTGCATAAACACCCACCGCATCGAGGATTCACGAGTTTCGATGAACACCGATGTGACCATCACGGTGATGCACCCCGATGTATCCGAAGCGGACTATGCCATCGATTGCGCGTTTGCGGAGGTCTACCGGATCGAGCACCTGATGAGTTGTACCGAAGAAGGAAGCGAGGTTACAAGACTGAATAACAACGGATCTCTCCCGAACGCATCTTCTGATTTGCGATATGTCGTTACTAAATCGGTCGGATATTCGGAATTAACAGGCGGATCGTTCGACATCACTGTTTTGCCGGTTATAAATCTATGGAAAGAGAGAATGCATGCCGGATCGCCTCCGACTGATGATGAGATCAACGAGACGCTGGAACTGGTGAACTATGAAAATATATCGATCGGAAACGGCAGCATCTCATTTAGTCAGGGATCGATGGGGGTCACACTCGGCGGCATTGCAAAGGGGTACGCGATCGACCGGGCGATCGAGGTGTTAAAGGAGCATCATATAGAGCATGCGCTCGTGAATGCCGGCGGCGATATCCGGGCGATTGGTTCCAAGACGGAAGATGAGCCATGGAATATCGCTCTCAGAAATCCTAAGAACAGAACCGAGTATATAACCGTCTTAAACCTGTGCGACATGTCTGTTGCAACGAGCGGGAATTATGAGCGGTATTTCAGCGAGGAGGCACGTGCATCGCACATCATCGACCCGAAAACCGGATATGCAACCGATGAACTGTTAAGCGCTACGATCATCGCAGAGAACGCAACCGACGCCGATGCACTGGCGACTGCGGTATTCGTGCTCGGTGAGACGGATGGCATGGAACTTGTTGAGCGCCTGGACCGGGTCGAGGGGGTTATCATCACCCGGGACCGGCGGATTCTGCGATCGAGCGGTTTTGGGGAGTTTGAGGATCGTTGCATGTCGTGAGATCCACTGACAGGGTGCAGTTCCTGCGGCTGATTGGTGCATAAGCAGTAGAAGCGCGGATGAATTTATCTGGTTGCAGACGCTATAGTATGAATCATAGTGCAAAGGAGGAAAATGTATGGAGAGGAAGAGCCCCAGAATCGTTGTTACTGGAGATGTCTGCATTGACTGGCTGCAATGGCCCACAAAACCGGAAGATGCGGGGCTAAACTGGAAACTTTACGCAGGAACGCGCATGACCGCAAAACCCGGAGGTGCGCTTCTTCTAGCAGATTTTATGCGCACTGCAACCGGTATCACTGTGGTTTCGCCGCAGTTGAAGAATATAGATAAAATTTCTCCGAAGATCCTCCTTCACTCAAACGCCGAACTGGATCTTTTTCCATATTCATCTGACCGTAGGGATGTGGATAAAGACCGGATGGTTTACCGAATCAGGCGTTGCAGAGGGTTTACAGGACCTATTACCGACTCTCATGTGCCGCTTTCCTTTAAAGATGACGATCCTCGTGCGGATATGGTGGTTCTCGATGATGCAGGGAACGGATTTCGCGATGATGAAACGAGATGGCCTTTGGCGATACAGGGCGAAGGGAAAAACCCAATCGTGGTATGCAAGATGCACCGCCCTCTTGCTTCCGGTGATCTGTGGGAGCACGTCTCAAAGAATCATTCCGAAAGGCTGGTTGTGGTCGTGACCGCGGATGATCTGCGTGCAAGCGGCATGAACATCAGCCGCTCTCTTTCATGGGAGCGGACCGCCAAGGAATTCGTCTGGCAGATGGCATACAACGCAGGAATAGGGCTTGCCGGCTGTACAAATCTTGTGGTTCGATTCGGTCTCGAAGGCGCGATCCATTACACGTTGGTGGGCGACCACGCAATATCCCGGCTGTACTTCGATCCGACCATGAGCGAGGGCGACTTTACACACAACTACCCGGGAAAGATGCAGGGGCTCTCTTCCGTATTCGTTGCCGCACTCGCAGCAAGGATCGCGGTCCAGTGTGATCAGGGGGATTCACTCTCTGATGCAGTGGGAAGGGCGGTGAGTGATGGGTTAAATGCCTCCCGGGAACTTGTCAGACGCGGTTTTGGAAAGGACGAACCTGAATATCCCTACCCCGTAGCTGGTATCTTTTTAGCCAGTGAACAGAGAGGCGATCATATAGCTGATGTGGCAATATCTGATCAGAACACGGCAGAGGATGCGGACCCGTACTCGTGGTGCATCCTTAAAGAGATCAACGATCCCGTGCTGGAGTACATCGCTTATGGAATTGTAAAGGAAGGGGAGACTGCTGCACTTAAAAACGTCCCAATAGGTAACTTCGGGAAGTTAAAGACCGTTGACAGGAATGAGATTGAGAGCTTTCACAGTATAAAGAACCTGATGCGAGAGTATATCGAATCAGAGAGCTATACACGCCCACTTTCAATAGCGGTCTTTGGTTCGCCTGGTTCTGGCAAATCCTTTGGCATAACCGAGATCGCAAAGAGTATCGCTTCAGGCAGGATTGAGATATTGAAGTTCAATCTTTCCCAGTTCGATTCAAAGTCTGATCTGATCAGCGCGTTTCATAAGGTCCGCGACCTTGCACTGGAAGGGAAGATTCCGCTCGTCTTTTTTGATGAGTTCGATTCGGATTTTAATGGGAAACTCGGCTGGCTGAAATACTTTTTAGAACCGATGCAGGACGGAAAATTCATGGAACGGGAGACGATGCATCCCATCGGCAGATCGATCTTTGTCTTTGCAGGCGGAATAAACAACACATTTGAAAGATTCTCGGGAGACGGTGCCGATGATGCCGCTACCATGGACCCTGAAGAAGAGAGGGTGTATAAAGATGCAAAAGGACCCGATTTCACAAGCCGTCTGCGCGGTTACGTAAATATAAGAGGACCTAATCAGAGAGGGTCAGACGATACGGTATTTGTAATCAGGCGGGCGATGCTACTTCGTTCACTACTCGAACAGAAAGTAGACAACCTCTTTGACAGCAGAAAACATCTCAGAATCGATGATGGCGTGCTGCGAGCACTGATCAACGTCAAAAGTTATAAACATGGCACACGTTCGATCGAAGCCATCATCGATATGAGCATGTTAAGCGGGCGCAGGTCATGGGAACAGGCTTATCTTCCTGCAAAAGAGCAGCTCAAGCTGCATCTTGATGAAGAGTCGTTCTCGCGTCTTCTGGTGAGCGATGTGATACTTGGTGCGTCGCGGGAACGGTTAGCAGAAGCTATCCACGAACGGTATCTTACGGATCAAAAGGGCAGAAAAGCTGCTGAT
>DASC01000208.1:8368-8750 GCA_002503595.1 Candidatus Methanogaster sp. UBA203
CAGATTCGGGAGAAGCTTCGGAGGGTGCGCTGTGGACTTTATCCTGTGGTGGAGAAGGAAGCTATATCGTATGAGTTTACGCCGGAAGAGGTGGAACTCCTTGCAGAGATGGAGCATGAACGCTGGGTATTGGAACGAGAAGCGGATGGGTGGACATACGGTGAGACAAGGGATGTTGATGCGAAGATAAGTCCGCATCTTCGCCCATGGGATGAGTTAACCGAAGAGGTGAAGGAATATGACCGAGAGACTGTACGCGGGATTCCCGAATTCCTTGCGAAGGCGGGATTTGAGGTGCATCGGATGGATTGAACCAATTACGTACATGTAGGTAACTTGTAGTAGGAACCACGAGATTACGTATCCGCTTCAAATCAGAGGG
>DASC01000002.1:0-7197 GCA_002503595.1 Candidatus Methanogaster sp. UBA203
CTTAACCAAACACACACGCCATCCACCTAAATACAAGAACAACCTGAATCGTAAACACCATACGCGCCCCCTCTCAAAGGTCACCTGCAGGTCGCATCCGCAGCCATCCTCTTTGGCACAATCGCCATCTTTGTAAGCATTACAAGCCAGATGCCGCTCGGTTCCATCATCTGCTCCTACTTCTGGGTCTTCTTCCAACGAGCTTGCAAGTCTAACGCTTTACTACAGTTGTGTCTTTGCGTATGTCAGATCCCGGAATGCGAGCATCATCGCGCTGCTGAAGCCCGCAAGCGCTGTGGTCTTTGCCGCAATCATCCTGAGCCAGCAGATCACGTCAAGCATGCTGATGGGCGGTGGGCTGATAATGGCGGGTGCTCTGATGGTCAGTGGGGCTGGGGCGATGGGGCTCGGGCATAAGTGAAGTGCAAGCGATAGCGGCGATGCTTATGATCTGATGCCCTCCATTTGGACTATCCTCACCGCAGGCAGTGATATTGCCGTGAACTCTATCATCGTTTCCTTGGTGATCACGACCGCCCCCCTCCCATAATATTTCAACCCGGCACTGCGCCACTGCCATCATAACCCCGATATCTCAAAATATATTCTCTAAATAATTTATCTATCAATCCATATTGATATTTATCCGGCTTCGCAAGCAACCCCTTCTCCAGAAGTCTACCAAGAAGAACACCCACAACACCACCGGAAAGACCCAAATTACATACTTCGATGAAATTGGTGATCTCCTTTCTGCTCGATGGTTTATCGAGTGAAGCAACCGCATAGAGAACTTTTCTTTCCTGTTCGCTTGCCCCATTGTACGTAGCATCCCATACCATCTCTCCTAAATTCAGTAGCGTCTCATTCAACGCAGGAGACCACTGATCCAGCGTAACTCTACCCTTGATCCCATTATCATACAGATTGGAACAGAGAACCTGCAATTCATAAGGATGCCCCTCTGTATACTCGTATACCTTCTCTTTTATCTTTTCCTCGAAAACAACACCCGTTTCTTCCAGTGTTCTGTCAATGACCTGATAACACTCTTCTCCGGATAATCGTTTCAGCGTGAGTCTTGGTGTGAAGTATCTACCGATCGGGTGGTGCAGTTGCATAAATTTTGACCAGCCCTCCGGAGTACAGGAAATAGCAAACAGATAACCCGTTTTAATAATTTCTTCATCGCTGAGAACGTTTTTGATCAGGGTGAAAATCTCTGAAACCCTGTCGAAATTCTGCACATCGTCCAGCAATACAAGTAAAATATCGGTTTCATCCTTCAGATCCTCCCACAGAACATGCAGGCATCTCAACAGGAAAGTTTGTGGATCCATCCTTTCAGTTGTTCTCGATAGTTGAAAACCGGTTCCAAGAACCTGAATACCAAGAGAATCGATCTGACTCAGAAATTTTTTAAGTTTGTTCAGGTCTAATGGGAGTTTCGAGGGAATCGTTTCAACTAAATGCTCCACAGCATCTGTTAAGTCTTCAGTCTTTCTGAATTCTCTCACAGTTATCATAGAGGTGATAAATCCTTTTTCTTGAGCAATTCTTTTGAATTCCTTTAATACGGAGGTTTTACCGATACCCCATTCACCAAGTACCAGAAAATGATCGGATCTACCATTTCTGGCTTCTTCCAATTTCTTATCCAAAAATTCAAATTCATCTTTCCGTCCTGCGAATATTTTCGGCCCCCATCCTGATTTAGGCGTAAAAGGATTCGGTTTTGGCATAATCTCACCTGTAACAATTGTAACAAAGTATTGTTTTTTTTGTTATATCTGTTGTCTGGTAGTTAAAGATATTCCCCAGCCCCATATCCTCCCTTTCACCGACACACCCAACCGCAATTCCGCGGCGTCCGTGCCTGCCACAGACACAGTTTCAAACGCAGCCACCCAGGTTCAGCAGAAAAGCCGATCCGGTTCCCAAACAACCCTCGTTGAAAACTCATATTTAACAGGAGTCCCNNGGTTCAGGAGCTTTCCTGCAACACCACAGGACGCGATGCTGCCAAACTCTTCCTCCGCAACTTTCTCCCGACCGAGAAGAAGATTAGGACGTGCATCCCGATGAGCAATAGTTGGTGGAGGCCGATCGGGATCGGAGACTGCCAATTCCCGATCATGGATGCGACAGTGAGCACCACCAGCAGGAAGAGAGCAGCCGATGCGGTAAAGAACACCATCGAGATCGGACGTGCCCGTCTGCGCACAAATTTCCGGATCGGATCGATGATCCGGGGCACACCGGAAAGCCGGTCTGTAGGCAGATCCTCTTTTGCGATCTCGGAGATACCAAACGGCAGCGTTCGCTCGACAAGGTATCTGCTCCATGTATAGTATGCAGCCACATATATGATCAGCACGACAGACATCGCAGCGACCAGGATCGCATCGCCATATAGCAGGTCTGCAAGAATCGTTGTGATCGGTATGGTCAGTACCGGGACAAAGACCCATACCCATACCCACGAGTTCTTCCACATCCGAAACTCAAAAGTGATCTCTGCCCACCACATGACAAAGAGCATCGCCATCGCATACGGTATGATCGTACCGTACGCCCTCAACAGATAGATGAATACGGCAAGCGACACATTGATCAGGAGCACCAGCCGCAGAAACCTGAATATCTCTCCCCTGACATCGACCACTCCTGGCCCTGTGCTGTGCGACCGTTTCTGCAGCCGGTCGATATTCGTGTTCATATACTTAAGCTGCTCTGCCACATCGTTCATCGAGACCTGCGACTCCACGATGTCATTTAAAATCGGTTCGAGCCGTGCATAGATTCCTTTTTCAAATCCGATATCGAGCAGTTGTTCGAAGAGGATACTCTTCTTGATAAACCGTATACTCCCGAAGAGCGATCCGGTGCCGACCAAAAGGAGGATTGCATTAAAGATGAAATCGTTTTTTTCAAATTCTCCGGTGAGATTGTACATCACCGGGAAGACCGAGATCGCTATCAGGTATACCGAGGCACACAGCACGCAGAACGCCCCGAACTTCTCGGGTACCGTCAAACTTTGTTTTTTCTCTATTTTTCTCACCTTTCCTCGCTAAAAAATCGTTTTGCTCCTTTAACCGTTCCCGAAACTCCGATCACGCGAACAGAGGCGCGTCTGTTCCTGATCTCATAGATCGTGGCGAGCACGGCACGGGTGCGTGTAGTCTCAGTGTGCACGCATGAAACGATCCCTTCCGTGCCATCAAACGACAGTACCCGGATCCCGCACTCGCTGCTGCCCGCGTCCCCGAGCAGCGATTGCGATGACCGATCCAGTTCGATGGTGAGATCACGTCTCGATAATGCGCCCCTGCAGGGCGCATCGATGCCACCGCCTGCAGGGCGGGGCATTAACGGCTTCGCCGTCGACGCCCGGGACGGAGAATTTTTCACGGGCGTTATCGCGTCCGTATCATCCGGTAACATCCTGAAAGCGAGGTACCGCTTTCTCCCGCGCAAAGAGGGAAGGAGTCTCATGTAACATCACCGCGTAGGGATCGTCTAAGCAGTTCTCTCTTCTTTATCACCAGCAGGTAGATCGATATGATGATACAGTGTATACCGATCAGCATAAGAATGCATCCAGCCCAGAGCAGGGATGCCCCGGGTATGATTTTGACGCTTAGCGGGATTACCGCTTCGGTCGATATATGGGATCTTGTTCCGTGGAACTGCACATACACATCACGCGCTATACCACGCTTGATCATCGGATCGTGAACGTCCCCGAAGTGCTTGGTCTTGGTAAATCCGGTCGCACCGGAGCAGTAGGGTTTACCATCCTTACAGATGTTTAAATGCGCAGTCTGCGTCCATGTGCCATCCGGATTCTGGAAGACATCGAACTCTGCAAGCTCCATGCTCCAGCCGTTCCCTATCTCCTTCGTTGTACCCAGTTCATCTACATTGTACACGACGCTTGAAGAGATATCGAATGATGTGGTGACGATTACGCCTGCTATCACCAGTACGAAACCGATATGGACAAGGTTGATCCCGGTCGTCCGAAACCTCATGCGCCCGTGCATCCGCCTGAGATCCATTGAGAACTTGGACAGGATCGCAATAAACGCAAACAGAAACGCCGGCACAAACGCCCACACCGAGGTCGATCCGAGTGCCTTTATAATTATCGATGATGTCTGGTAAAATTCCCCCCCGCTGTCCAGCAGTTTGTGACCCGGCAACATCGCCAGCAAGAGCGAAACCACGAATATGAAAAGCAGTATATATCTAAGGGAAGCATCATGAATCCTGCCGTACGCCATGCATACACCGGTCAGCAGTATGAGCAGTATCGCCGGAATAAAGCACCAGACATTGAAAAACTCCGGCGGGATTATGACCTTCGTGCCTAATAGATGCTGCGAGACAAAACTGTATGTAAGTCCCCAGAAGCATACGAAAGCAATTACAACCAGCAGAATATTTGTCCATAAAAAAGTATTACGTGTCGAAAAGACGGATTTCGTAGGGATGGTTGTCACGCGGGTTCGCAGGAACTTACGTATCCCGAGTCCGGTTGCCATGATGCTGGTAACGATTATGCCGAAGACCAGCAATCCGTATGTTGGCGTGCCAGGAAAGTCATGGAGCGAGTGTATGATCCCCTGTCTGGTAACCAGTGTCACGTAGATCGTGGACATGAATAAAAATATCGTGGCTACTGGTGCAGCAGTCGTATATTCCCTCCCCTCATGATATCTGGCGATTATATGCAGCACAGCGGTTACGAACAGCCACAATATGAGTGTCGCGGTCTGCACAGGGTCCCAGTTCCAGAAACCCCCCCATCCGACGAGCTTGTATGCCCATGCGCCACCTGTTACCATGCATATCGAAAGAAACAACCACGAGATCCTGAGCCACTGCCGCGATATCCTGTGCCATCCTTCCCTGCCTGTGATGAGGTGAGCTGCTCCCGCAGACGCGGGAACGATCGTCGCCGCGTAGGATATGAACGTGACAAACGGATGGATGACCATCCATATCGTGATGAAGACCGGATTTAATCCGTTGCCTTCGATAGGGGCATGATCGATCAGCTCGATGATTGGCCTGAACGGCTCGGACCTGATGCAGAGCAAAAGGATGAAAACCGATATGGCCATCGCGATCAGTTCTGTTTTCCGGTGCAGCGGATTCTTAAATCCGTAATCCTCTACAATGAACCAGACTGCAAGGATGGATGCCCATGCCCACAACAGATACGTTCCCTGCTGCCCTGCAAAGACCGCCGCTATCTTATACAGAAGCGGCATCCCGCTTGCAGAGTACTGCCACACATAGAGAACGCTAAAATTATCCTTGATGAAATAGTAGGTCATCAGGCATATTGCAGCGCTCTGGAGCAACAGTGCCAGCCGTGTCGCGGTAAGGATGTGGGTGGGATTGATCCGGTATCTACCGTAGAACAGTAGCACTATCACTGCAAGCAGCTCGCATATCAGTGCCGCGTATAGTAAGATCTCCCCAACGGTCATTTCATCCTTCTACCCCTGATCCTGTACAACATTGCGATGATTAGCATTATGATTGCGATTGCACCTATAAAGAGTATCTCCCTACGCAGGAACATCGCTTCAAGCACGCCTTTTGGTCTGGTCACGGTAAGCATAACAGGTCTTGGATCGCTCCATATCCCGCGTGAGTCAAGCGACTGGACAAGGATCGTGTGCCTGCCCTGTGACCAGCCGGTCGTATTGACGACCGCAGTAGCTTCGGTTGCCTGCCCGTAATACTCGGTACGTGTGAACGTAAGCGGAGTCCCTTCTCCCCTCTCACCGGGTATATCAACGAAATACTCGATATACCTCACCTTCATCTTCCATCCGGTCACGACCTTCGCGTCCAGCACCGTCGACTCGCCTGCATGGACCTGATCGGGTGTGATCGAGATCTCAGAGACATGCGGGGTCACATCGAAGACCTCGAGCGTGTGGAATGTGACCGGATCCCTGCCGCCGTGACAGATGTAGCAGTCCTCTTCGTATCCGTGCGAAGTACTGCTCATATCGGTCGCATTAAACGGAGGTTTCCCGCCATAATAGGTGTGACAGTCCTTGCAATCCCGCGCCCGAACGCCTGCGACCCAGCCATCCCAGCCAGGGTCCTGCGGGCTTCCGAGCGGATACTGACTGTAATGGAACGGCGTGTCTGTGACGTTGTGGCACTCGGCACACGTAAACGCCTCTGCCACATTGACCTCCTTAACCTCGCCTGCGATCATGACACCACCACGCACCTCTCCCGCGCTGTATGTCAGGGTCTGCGACTCTGTGAAGTTCGTGTCACGGGAATGGCAGGTATAACATGATTCATCAACCCTGATCCCGCCCTCTCCATAAGTATAAGTGAGATTGTGATACTGATCTGCCTTCTCATTGTGGCAGAGCGCGCATGTGTAGGACTTGTTGACCTCTTCGACGATCGCATCGCTGTAATGCGCTGTCCCGTATCCGGGGTGGCATTCGAGACAGTCAACCTCTTCTTCGAACTCGCCGAGTCTCATGTGTTTCGGGTGGCAGTCTGTGCATAGAGAACCTGCACCGCTCGGCGCAAGCCCGAAGTACCCGCTCACGACATCGGTCGGCTCGTGGAACCTGCTCACACCGCTTGCGTTGTGGCACGGCTCGATGCAGTTTACAGCCATACATTCTGCCACCTTTCCGTGACTGAGCTTGCTGATCTGGGTGCGGGACGGGTACGGGAAGGTGCCTCCCTTTGCGTGGCAGTCAAAGCAGTAGCCCTTGAATACAGTCTCGTTACTCGCATTCAGGTGCCTGGTGAGATACGGGCTATGGATCGTTCCGTTGTGACATTTTTCGCAGACGAGCGTCTCGTCGACCTTTGTGGTATCAACGCTCTCTTCCGGTGCGCCAGGATAGTGCGTCCTGATCTGTCCAGGAGTCCCGTATTTATCCACCGAGTCAGCACTGGTGTGGCAGTCCTTGCATGTCCGTTCAGGCGGTATCCCGAGTTCGCGGTCATGAAACGTCTCGACAACGCCGTGGCAGTCCTCACATGCTCCGCCTTTGTCATGCGCAAAGACCTGTGAAGCATCCCCAAACGCCGCGCCGCCCTCTACGTCCTGATGGCAGACCGAACAGTTATCTGTCGATGGAAGTACGTCTCTCGATGCGTAATGGGACGCCTCCGCCTCGTGAGACATCTCAG
>DASC01000002.1:7277-8855 GCA_002503595.1 Candidatus Methanogaster sp. UBA203
GCGTTGTACGTGGCATTACGGTTGAGACCTGCATGTACCGACTTTCCGAATGCGTCTATATCGATCTGGACATCGGGCGGTGCGAGCCCCCCTATCTGGTGGCAGTCGAGGCAGTCGCCGCCGAACGCACCATGCAGGAGCGTGTCCACATGGAAGGTGTCCGGTTCGCCGCCAAGCATGAACTCAGTGTCCTTCGGCAGATCGTCCAGGTTGTGTCCGCCAACGGTCTTGTCCGCGTCTGTGACCCAGAGATCCGGAGACATAAACCACGCATCCTCGATCTGGACGAACTTTGTTCCGGTGCTGGTACTGGTGCTATTGCTGGTGTTGGTATCTGCTGCCGGTGCAAGCGGCGCGATCGTGATTATCAGTGCCAGAATGATTGTGAATATGAATATATTTTTAGAACGTATCTTCAGCGTCACGCAGGTGGCGCGCTCAATAGCGTTTATAACGGATGACATAAATAGATGAATCGTGTGGATGGCACGAATAAATCCATCCCCTCTTATATTTCGTGCCATTCGCGTAATCTTGCTCATCGCCTGAACACCCCCGAAACCCGCATCTCAAAGACCGTCACGTCATTCATCGTGTGCCGCCCTTCTTTATCGGTTATTGTGGTATTGTATCTGAATATCTCCCCTTCAGGAACAACCTCGCGCTGGAGGATTCTGCCGTCCTTTGAGAGTTTCACCACCGCCTTCCTGCCCACAAGATCGATCTCTGTGATCTGCAGCAGATACCCGTAGCCGAGATCCCATCCTGATTGTGCATACAGCGTCTTATGCTCGTGTTCCGTGAAGTTGATTACAAGCCGTCCGATGGTGATGTCGTCCGCATCATCCGTATCACCGTCTGCGCCCGAGTTCCTGAGGACGAAATAGCTGTCGCCGTCATCGGGCGCGTAGTACCGGTACTCATCGATATGGCAGGTATAGCACGCCTTGTCCTCGGTCTCGACGTGCATGCGGGATTTGAGAACCAGTCCCTTGAATGTGGCAACGCCCATCATGCCACTGGTAAAGATATCATCGACCTCGAGATCGACGATGGTAGTGTAGCTACTTACATTCGACCTTCTGTGTTTGTAGGTCTCATGTCCGGTTCCGTAGAGTGTGTCACCGGCATTGCTCTTTGACTTGATCCAGTCCTTCTTGATCTCGTACTCAAAGACCCCGCCCTCGCTTACCAGTTCCCTCTGGACCGATACTCCGTTGTGTATCAGATCGACCCAGATGCTGCTTCCCGTTGAACTGACCGGACCGACCGTGATTTCGTAGCCATTCTTGAGTTTGCAGACATCACCTGTTCGGAGCGTCTCCTCGATGTCATTAGCATCCTCTATACGCTCATAACGTGTGATGTTTCTCGGCTCTGGAGCGTCGCCCCACTTCCTGCCGATATCGTCGTTCTCGTGGCAGTCGATACATTCTCTGGTGTCGAGGACATCTGGCACGCCGTAATGTGAACTCATCGCGCCTTCGTTACTTGTGTTGACATGGGCAGCGATGATACTCGACGGATATATGATGTCGTTCCTGTGGCAGTCCGTACAACTCGCTTCTGTCCACACCA
>DASC01000121.1 GCA_002503595.1 Candidatus Methanogaster sp. UBA203
TACCAGGCCACAATCGAAAGGTGAAGGTTATAAGCCCCGAAATTCCGCAAATCCTGGAAGCCGACGTTGTCTGCGCGACGGAAGGCAGCATTCACATCACCGTTAGTCCAATCCTCCGGTCTTGGAATGTAGCAGGGAGTTCTGGGACATTGCGAGGAGATGTGCGTCCAGCGGGGTCTCAGACCGTAGCATGGTGCCTTCGGCGATGCTACGCTTCGCTTCGCATTATCAAACGGAGACGCTTGGGTTCTCGGGAGGCCCAGTATGTCCTCCTTACAGAGTTAGGAGTATGTGTTATCAAGCCTATGAACGGCAAGATACCGCAAATGGCATATTGGGAGTCGGATCAGCCTATACTACCGTTGAAGCAGGGTAATGCCTGTGGAGGGAAGGGGCTGACAGTTGAACCGTTGGGACAGGGGCACATCTTCCGTACTCAGATGCGAATCAAGGATGGTAACAAAACTGTACTCACAACCTATCCGGAAAAGGATGGGGAGGTTCTTCTGAAGAGCCGGATGAGGGAAATCTTCACGTCCGGTTCTGTGAGGGGGCTCATAGTAACCTCGGGGCCATTACCCCTAACAAGAGGTGCGCTATGGGCTCTACTCGACAGGAACGCAGAGCAGTTATCCATTTATTCCCCCTCCGCGCCCCTCTCTCGTACTCTGCGGTTAAATTCCCTGTTTGGTTACAGTATGCCCCATGTCCCGGGTAGTTCCTGCATAGTGAAGTCCCCCGATAGTGGTTTTAGGTACCTGAGTAGTTACAATTACTTTACCTCTGCCACAAGATATTTCATATCTCTTTAATCTTTATTGTTTGCGTGGAGTATATGGATATTGCCACTAATTTACAAAAACTTTTACGCAAATGAACGAGAGATGCCAGATCGACAAATCCGCATTCATCAGTCGTTATCCGCGGTGTCCGAGTTCGGCACTGATTCACCAGACCCTGTACGGCATCTCCGCACCATCAGGTATCGAGTGGATATGCCGCTTCCGAAACTCAGGGTTTCGCATCATGCAGTAATCAGCAGATCCTTTGTACGCAGGGTGCTTCCCGATCCGCTTCCAGATCTCGCCAAGCGGCTCCTCCCGCACGTTTCCGAACGATAGCGGCGTATATGCACACGGCAGAACATCGCCTGCCGCGGTCACATGCATCCACCGCCTGCCAGCAAAGCAGCCAAAGAGATCCGGTCCCATGAAATACGGAAACGCAGTGACCCTGGGACCATCCGGCTGCCGGTTAATCCTTTTCTGGAAATTCGTGAGTCTGGAAACATCGTTTTTTGTGATCACCTCGTCCTCGTGGTCCATCCACCTGCCAACAGCGATGATCTCGTAGATCGAGAGCTCGTGCACTCCGAGATCGCAGGCAAGCGAATAGAATTCATCCAGACTGTCGATGTTTGCAGGTGACGCCACCACGAACATATCGACAAGCATTTCCGCAGAAAGCGCGTTTTTAATGCCGGTTATGGCATCATCGAATGCACCGGCACGCCCCCGCATCCGGTCGTGTTCTGTCGCGTCCGCGCCATCGAGGCTGACCCGGACAGCATACATGCCAGCGCTCTTCAGTGCGTGCGCCATCTCTTCGGAAAGCCCGTATCCCGACGTAAACGAGGTCGCAATCGCTCGCTCCTTGTCAACATGCGCAACCATCTGCGGGAGATCCTTCCTCATCATCGGCTCTCCGCCGTCAAAGGAGATCAGGTATGTGCCGAGATCGAGCGCCTGGTCGATCACACTCTCGATCTCATCGCGCTTTAGTTCCCTGACCCCTGCGATGTCTGATGCGCCGCAGTGGATGCAGTTGTTCGGGCATCGCATCGTGATCCCGACGGAGGTCTGGTCCGGCACCCGCTTCTTAAGCAGTGCGCCAACCTCTGCTGATATCATCCGGTCGAATGGTATGCTCGGTATCGGGGGAACCCATGTCGAGAAGATGAGTTCCTCTTCATTGCTCCGGATCGGTTTTTCGTCTGCAAATACCCGGTTTATCTTCTTTAGAACCGGTTTCGCAGGCAGGGATAGTGCACCCTCTGCATCGAGCCGTACCTTGTTGTCGTGCACAGAGACGTTCAGTTTCAGGAGAGGGTTTTCGTAAACACGCATTGTGGTTATTGCACACGCTATTGCAGGTTAAGTCTTTTCGTGGGGCGCGGGTGGACTTTCTAACATCTACTGCTAAAGTAGATCAGCGAAAAAGATGCTAAGCGTTCAATCGTCCGGATCTTCCTGACTTTCCTGATCAGCAAGTTTCTTTAAGTTCTCCGCCATCTCAAGCAGTTCATCGTCCCGGATACCCTGCTCTATGGCTTTATTAATGACTTCCCGGGCTTCTGCAAATCTCTCCTTCGCAAGCAGAATTTTTCCGAGATACCGGTGTGCTTTCACGTTATCTGGCTGGATCTGGAGAAGCTGTTTCCATTCAAGTTCGGACCGGTCAGGATCGCCCATCTCGAAGAACAGCCGTGCAAGGTTCTCTCTCCCGAGTACATAGCCCGGATCGAGGCTGAGCGCTGTCCTGTATTCGTGTTCCGCCTCCGGTTTCTCGTCGAGATCTTCCAGCAGGCTTCCGAGGTTGTTGTGTGTTGCCGGATTGTTCGGATCGAGGCGGATGCTTGCTGAGTATTCGTCCGTTGCAATGCCGAGTTTCCCCTGAAGCTGGTACACCATGCCAAGAAGCATACGCAGGTATGGATCATCAGGCGACTGCTGTATCAGTGCCGTAAGCTCGATAGCCGCTTCGTCGTACCTGCCCAGGTTCTTAAGCGTTACCGCAAGGTTCTGCCGCGTATGCGTGTGTTCAGGATGCTCCGCGAGAATGTAGCGGTACTCGGATTCTGCTTTTACATACTCCCCGCGTCTAACAAGAACATCTGCAAGATTGACTCTGGCATGGGTGTATTTGGGATCGAGAAAGATCGCACGTTTGTAATACTGCTCTGCCACATTCAGATCCCCGAGTTCTTCCATGATCACGGCATAGTTGTTGTTGATGGCAGCATTCTTCGGCTCGATCCGAAGCGCCTCCTCGAGAGCGTCCTTTGCCTCGTCCAGTCTGCCCAGTTGGTGTAGTAAATCTCCAAGATTTGAATGGAACTGTGCGACAAACGGGTTTAAAAAGATGGCGCGGTTGTATTCCTGCTCTGCCACATCGAGTTTTCCGCGTTCGTGCGCAGCAATGCCGCGCCTGAAACGCTCGCCCGGATCGTCTCCGAACAGGTTTAGGAATCCCGCCATAACTACATAACTACGATTCTTCTTCCGAGTCTCCACCGAGCAGCGAGTCTATCGGGGTGGAACCGTAGTTTGCAACCGTTGTGTTGATCTGGGCGATATCTCCTGCTATCTCACTCCCCCGAATCGACCGCCTCTTTCTGAGACCCTCCTCTTCCGGGTGAAATCCGCTACCTCCGGTTACGAGGAGTTTCTTCCGTTTAGGTCCCGGAAGCGTGCCTCGCATCGGAAATCCGCCTTTATCCGATCCGCCTGTAATCTTCAGTGTGTACCCGGAAAGTCCGACCGCGCTTCCGTCGATCTCGCTGCCGATAGTTTTTCCAATGAACGTATTCGCTGACGCACCCGATACCTCTATCTGGTATGCTTTTCCTGCATTCGCATCTGAGACAACGACTCTGAAATCTGCCATATTTTGTTACTCCTTTAGTCTCACTTCGCCCAAGAGGGTTATATAGGTTGCTGCCTTGATATGATCATGGACGTCAACGCAGACCTGCACATCCATTCAAAATACTCGATGGCGACGTCTAACAAGATGGACATGCCAACGATTGCGCGGGAAGCAGCAAAGAAAGGTGTGCATCTCGTAGGGACCGGGGATTGCCTTCACAGGGGCTGGATGGAATCGATCAAGAAATTGCCTGAATCTGACGGAATATTTTCGCTCGACAACACCTCTTTTGTGCTGACCGTAGAGGTGGAGGATTCCAGGAGAGTTCACCATCTGCTCATCATCCCGTCAGTATCGAAGGCAGAGGAGTTGCGTGAGCGATTCGCCGATCATTCCCGCGATATCGACACAAACGGGCGTCCCTCTGTCCGTTTAAGCGGTGCAGAGATCGCCGAATATGCACGGGACGCGGGCGCACTGATAGGACCGTGTCACGCGTTCACGCCGTGGACTGCGATGTATGCGTACCATGATTCGCTTTCTGCCTGCTATTCCGATCTTTCGGATTATATCTCGTTTGTTGAGCTGGGATTGAGTGCGGATACCTCTTATGCTGACCGGATATCCGAGTTGCACCGGCTGACTTTCCTCACAAACTCGGATGCGCACTCGCCATGGCCCAACAAACTTGCCAGGGAGTTTACCCGGTTTGAGATGCCGGAGATCACGTTTGATAATTTAAAAAGTGCGATTCTCAGAAAGAATGGATGCAAACCGGTATTAAATGTCGGGATGTTTCCGGAGGAGGGAAAATACAACGAATCCGCATGTATACGGTGTTTCAAGCATTACACGCTTCCGGACTGTCTGGCAAAAAAGTGGCGGTGCAGATGCGGCGGAAGGATCAAGAAAGGCGTACATGACCGGGTAAATGAACTTGCCGATCTCACTGTGCCCGATCATCCGGACCACCGGCCGCGATACCTCCATCTGATACCGCTTGCCGAGATCATCGCGATGGCGATCGGACATTCGAGCCCGTACACCAAAGCGGTGCAGGCAGCATGGAATACGCTCGTCAAAGGGCCGGGAAGTGAGATTGCGGTGCTGGTGGACGGCGACCTCTCCAGTCTGGGCGGCGTGGATGTAAGGATTGTGGATGCTATCCGCGCGTTTCGGAACGGAGAGGTGATCATCCATCCGGGCGGAGGCGGGAGATACGGGACAGTTGAACTGCCGGATGGCGCTGGTGGTGCCAATGATGCTGGTGGCAGTGTCGCAGGACCGGCAGGGGCACTATCTGACCAGCGAACGCTGTTCGATTTTGGGTAACTACTCATGTACATAAAACACTATCATGAGACTTCACTACACAGGCACTACCTGACCCGGGACATATTGGGACCAAACAGGGAATTTAACTGCAGAGGACGCGGAGGAACGCGGAGAAGGATAAAACTCTTGCGTTCCTCGTGCACTCTGCGGTTATTTTTGTGGCTTTTTAATTTTTTCTGGGTGGATCGGATTATAACGAAGAAGATTAACACAGAGGACGCGGCGGGCACAGAGAGTTGCTGTTTTCTCTGTGTCCTCTGTGGTTTTTTCAAAACCCATTTCAGAAGATAATAAAAAGTCTCTTGTTTTTCTTGCCAGAAAGATGATGAAAATACTGATCATCGGATACAGCACCAGATACCTCGTCTGCGCTGGAAAACGTGCAGGATATACCGTGTATTCACTGGATCACTTCGGAGATGTCGATCTCCTGAGGTGTGCTGATAAATATGCTTGTTTTGATGAGATAGCAGACAATGATGAGTTGTCGGGCATTTTAGATCGCCTGGATTGGGATTTTGATGCGATCATTCTCGGTACCGGGTTTGAATATGCAGATCTGGAGCAGGAGGGATACCGCGTACTTAATAATCCGCCCGATATCGCAAGATCGATCGGCAACAAGAAGTCGTTTGCAGGAAAGATGGATGCGCTTGAGTTCCCGCATCCCGAGATCTACGATATCGATGATGATTTCGGATATCCTGTCATGGTAAAGCCGATCTGCGGCGTCGGGGGAATCGAGAACCGACTGGCGTACCGCAGAGAGGCGATTATGGAGTGCGGGGACGATCTGCTGATTCAGGAGTATATCGAAGGGATTCCTGCAAGCGTCTCTGTCATCGCAACGCACGAAGGCGCTGTGGCAATCGCCGTAAACGAGCAACTGATCGGGACGCCGTGGCTTTCTACGCATAGATTCGCATACTCAGGGAACGTGACACCTTTCAGAAGCGAATACGACTGCGAGATGCGCGAGATCGCAGTTCAAGTGGTCAAGAAACTTGGGCTTGTGGGTTCAAACGGTGTTGATTTCCTGATCACAGATGCAGGTCCGGTGGTGATCGAGGTGAACGCGCGGTTTCAGGGGACGCTTGATACCGTCGAACACGTATCCAAGATCAGCGTATTCGATGCGCATGTGAAGGCGTTTTCGGGAGAGTTGCCAGCGATCGATCCTGATAACGAGAGCGGAACCGGATTTGCAGGGAAAGCGATCGTATTTACCGATCACGGTCTCGTCATCGACGAAGCGATCTCAAAACGACTTGCGAGAGAGCCGATTCGGGATATTCCAGAGGTCGGGTGCAAGATTCCTGCCGGAGATCCGGTAACGACCGTCTTTTGCACGGGACGCACCCGGGAGCAGGTGCTGGATGGATTGAAGGCGGCTGCCTGGCGGATCAGGCGATCGGTGTGAGATGGCGGGGGGATGATGTGGCCGGGGTGCGTCGTGCCTTGTGGTGCTGGCAGCCTTGTTCGCGGGTTTTATATCGATGATCGGCACATCAGCGTTCCCTGAATCGACCGTTACGACCAGCACACCTGAGCCATGCACGCCAGATCGCACCTCCTCAATTATCGATGCTCGTCTAACATTACGCGGTGCCCATGCGCCAGCCCAAACTTCACAACCCCACAGAAAGGAAACCATTTTATATCATATCCGCAAAAATATCTATATTGGATATAGGAGATATGAGGAATGGTTCAGCTATCAATTCAGGCAGTGAACAACCAGAATCTATTCTCAAATCATTATCTGAAGAATTTGATCAGAAATAACGATGAATGGCGATCAAATGATCATAAAACTGTGTTCGATGAAATTAAAAAGATATATAATGCCGAAAAACCATTTCTTGAGGATTTGAACGAGTCACAGCTTGAAGAGAGATTCTTCAGGCGGATTTTTAAGATAATGCTGCCTGACTTTGAGGTTCAGGCTATAACTGAATCGCAGGACTTTCCAGACTACGCTTTCTTTGAAGATACAAACGCGCTGGATGCGGCTCATCTGAATAATGAGCGCCGGTCTTTTTACCAGAATGCTTTCGCGATCGGTGAGGTGAAACGGTGGGATACCAACCTCGATCGATTCGGGAAGGGTAAGCATGACAAGAACACGAATCCGAGCTTCCAGATATGGCTGTATCTTCATGAAACAGAGCCTGAATGGGGTGTGCTGTCTAATGGTAGATTGTGGAGGCTCTATCATCAAGATAAACTCATGGATTCCTACTATGAGGTTGATCTCGTAACGATCCTTGAGAAAGGGGATATTGACGCCTTCAAATACTTCTATTACTTCTTCAGAAGGGAGGCATTCTTCCCTTCACAAAAAGGCGCGATCTTCCTTGAGAACGTCCTCATGGGGTCAGAGGATTACGCAACAGAGATCGGAGAAGACCTGAAGGAAAATGTCTATCGGGCGATGAAGATCCTTGCTGAAGGGTTCTTTTGCCATCCGGCTAACGGACTTGACAGGAACGATGAGAAAGTACGTTCAGAGGTTCAAAGCACAACGATGCGATTGCTCTATCGCTTTTTATTCCTGCTTTATGCGGAAGGTAAGGGACTCTTATCTGGCAGCGCATATATCGAGTCCCCATACAGTTTCTACAGCATCAAGAACAAGATCAAGGAGGAGAAAGATTCGAGAAATGCGATTCTTGAGGAGGGAAGTCGTTACTGGACTGAGCTTCAGGATCTCTTCGGATTGATCGATGCCGGTAATGAGACGCTCGGCATTCCAGCATACAACGGCGGTCTCTTCGATAGTGAGCGGAATCCAAACCTTCTGAAGTGGCGGATCGGGGATCGGTATCTTGCTGATGCGATTGATCTCTTATCGCGGAGTGACGTGAGGAACGGGGGCAGGAGACTCGGTTTTGTCGATTATTCATCGCTTGATATTCGCCATCTCGGAAGTATCTATGAGGGGCTTCTTGAGTATCGGATGAGGGTTGCAGAGACTGATATGGTAGCAACAGGTGGTAAGAAAAAAGAATGGGTGAGTCTGGAGGATTTTAACAGTAGCAGGAAACGTAAAAAGAATTTTTCCGATTTTGATCTGTTTGATAGGGTTAAGAAGGATGAGTTATACCTTTCGACAGACAAAGGAGAGCGGAAAGCCACCGGATCGTACTACACTCCTGATTACATCGTGAACTACATCGTAAAGAACACGATAGATCCGGTGGTTGATGAGCGGTGGCAGAAGGCAAGCGAGCGCAACGAGAGCCGGATAGACGCCACACTTTCTGTTAAAGTCCTTGATCCTGCGATGGGGAGCGGGCACTTTCTGGTTGGCGCACTGGAGCACATATCAGCGCGGTTGATGGAGGCTGTTAGAATTGAGGCAGAGTCCGGAAGGATTCCTGATGATGCTAAGGATCGGTACACACTTGAGTGGGCAAAGCGGGAGGTTGCCTCACACTGCATCTATGGCGTTGATCTCAATTACCTTGCTGTTGAGCTTGCAAAGGTCTCACTCTGGCTCAAGACGATCGCAATGGATAAGCCACTCTCGTTTTTGGATCACAGGCTTAAATGCGGGAATAGTTTGATAGGTGCAAGACTTGCTGATTTGAAGGAGTATCCATCTTCTGAAAGGCGGGGTAAGAAGACAAAGGCAAAAGATCACACGCTTCCATCATTTGTCTCAAAACTCTTCATTGATCACCTGATCGGAAAGATTGGGGAACTTGAAAGGATATCCGATGACAGCCTTTCTAATATTAAACGAAAGGAGCAGGTATTTGGGGAGTTCAGGCAGCTTCCAGAGTACAGGAAGGCAAAGGCGATTGCTGATGTGCATACTGCTGTTTATTTCGGGAATGAGGTCGGGGAGACAGCGAATAAGAAGCCTGAAGATGTTTATCATGATATCGTCTGGGCGATCAAAGGGGATGAGGCGGAGTGGCGGCGTAAGACGAATAGACCATGGTTCAGAGGGGCGCAGCAAATCGCAGAGGATAAATCGTTCTTCCACTGGGATCTTGAGTTTCCAGAAGCATTTTTTGAGGATGGTGGGGTAAAGGATAATCCGGGGTGGGATTGTGTGATTGGGAATCCGCCGTGGGGAATAAAAATTAAAGAAGGTGACAGAGAATTTATGCTTGATTTATATCCGCAAGTTAATGATTTTGAAAGCTTTCAATATCTATCAGTTAAAGCGATTCATCTATTGAAAAATAGATCGAAACATTCATATATAGTTCCTAATACTTTTGCTCTTAATGTTTTGGCAACAAAATTTCGCACTTGGTTGCTTGACAATGGATCATTAACCCATATTTTAGATTTTTCAGATGTTACCGTCTTTGGTGATCCGAATGTTCGGTCTCTTGTGTATGTGTTTGAAAAGGGACTCATGGACGAATCCTGTACAATTGTGGAATATAGAAAGGGCGGTTTGTTTGAAAAGCGCTTAGTAAAGCATAATACTCTACTAATGGCAAGAGAATGGACGCAATTTCTAAAATTGGAAGAACCACTTTCTGATCTCATTCAAAATATGAAGGAAAAATCTATATTTCTCGACCGGATAACAGAATCCAAGCAAGGTTATATTCCATATCGATATACCACTCTCAAAAAAAGATTTGGAGATGACGCTGCGAGAAGAATAAGGGATAATCGAGAATGGCATAGTGATCAAAAATTGGATGAGAATCATAAGCGTGAATTGCAAGGGGGAGATGTTTCACGGTATGGTGTCGATTGGTCCGGAACTTGGGTTAAATACGGGCAATGGGTCTCTACCTATGTAGAAATGAAATTCTTCGATCGACCTCGCCTTTTATTTAGAGAGATTACCAACACACCGCCGCGCAGTCTCATGGTCGCATATTCTGAAGAGGAATATGTCAACAATCCAAGTATAATTATAGCTATTCAAAAAGATCCAAATTATTCTCTTTATTATGTTCTTACTCTCGTAAATTCAACATTAATATCTCTCTACTTTGTAAATACAGCTCCTAAGGCAAAAAAAGGATTGTTTCCTAAAATTATCGTTGATGATGTCCGCCAACTCCCCATCCGCCGCATAAATTTCACAACCCCTCCCGAAGAGCGAACCGCCATCTTTGAATCCTTAAAATTTATATACAACGCCAATGAGTTCGATAAACTCATACAACTCGTTGAAGAATGTCTCCCGAAAGATACAGAAGGCAACTTCGTAACCGAGAAGGAGACATCCGATGTCATACACGACCTCCTCGCCTTCATCGCCGAGCGGATGATCGAGATGAACAAGGAAAAGAATGAGGAGATAAAAGGATTCCTCGAATGGTTCGAGAGGGAGATCGGCGCGGAGATTGAGGCACTGACTAACAAGACGAAACTGAAGCAGTACCATGATCTCGATTTTGACGAGCTTTTAGACATTCTAAAGAAGAACAAGAAGAAGATACCTGTCAATCTATCTAACAGAGAGCTTCAGAAAAACTTAAAAGGGGAATTTGAGGGGAGCATGAGAAAATTGAGACCGCTGATTGAGAGGATTGAGAAGACGGATGAGTTGATCGATCAGGTGGTGTACAGGTTGTATGGGCTGACAGAAGAGGAGATTAGGGTGGTGGAAGCCACCTAAAAGAAGAAAAGTCGAAAGATATAGAAAAGATAAGAGTCATATTTAACAGGAACGTAAACACGCTTGATGTTTGGTTTGACGATCTGGAAAAGGAATTCATCTCAGAAGAGACTGGAGAAGAGATTATTTTGAAGAAGGATAAAGCAGGAAGGATAATAGGGTTCGAAAAGCTTAATGTGTTGGTGAATAAGGATATCCCCGTTCCTTTGGAAGTGTTGAGTGTTTAAAATCCAGATGCCTCGTCGCTGCGCCACATTTCACATTCACTCCGGGCGCATCGATGTGCCATCTCAAACCCCGGATATCCCTCGCATAAATCTCCTCTTGATCTCCACAGGCTCCATATCGATGATCGGCACATCAGCGTTCCCTGGATCGACCGTTACCACGAGCACGCCTGAGCCATGCACGCCAGATCGCACCTCCGGAATCGTGCCGGCTCTCCGCACATCGCGCACACCCGCGCCGGTTGCGATCGCTGCCAGATCAGCCGCACGCGATGTGGCGGTTAACTGGCACCCGGTCGAGCCGTAGCACTGGTTATCGAGAACGACGAGCAGATAGTTTTCTGGCGCATGGTTTGCGATGGTCGCAAGCGATCCGAGGTTCATCAAAAGCGAGCCGTCGCCATCGAGGACCACGACTTTGCGCGGCTGCGACATCGCCAGCCCAAGTCCGATCGATGATGCAAGCCCCATCGAACCGAGCATGTAAAAATGCGTCACCTTATCCTTTAGCGCATACAGTTCCCTGCTCGG
>DASC01000058.1 GCA_002503595.1 Candidatus Methanogaster sp. UBA203
GTATAAAACTCATCCTCGCTCACCCGAAGCTTGCGGATGATCCGCGACGCGGTATCGGGACCGACCCCGCGGGCTGTAAGCGCAATGACCGCGTTTCTTCCGTGCGAGAGCACGAGGTTTGCGTTCTTGTAGACGCGCTTTGCCCGCTCCTTCTCTGTTTCCCACCCCTTCTGCACGATCATGATCTCTTTATCCCCCCACGGCTTCAGCGCAGCGATCATCCGTGATCCGCAGAGCGGGCACTCCGGAGTCTCAGGTATGCCCGCAGCCTTGCGACAGGAGACCCATCTCCGGCAGTGCACGTAGAAGAGGATCACCCGGTCGTTCATGATCCGGATTTATTGAAACTGGGTGATCGATTTCATCTCATGACCTCAACTCTACAATCGTACGATCTACTCACAGACATGGTCGGCGCGATCAGAAGGACGTTCTCTTCATCGAGCACCGCCGGAATCGCATTTATCTGCGGCTCGGTCGGCTCAGTGAAGTTTTGCTTGGCAAGCGCTCTCCGGATCGCGGGGTGAAGTTTCTCGAAGACCGGGTGCATGCATTGGTAATCGTTTGATGGTCCGGGATTATAAATCAGATTCTGTGGAGCAACATTTATTTACAGATAAAAAAGAATAACAAGACGTAGATGATAACGAAATTGGCACTTAAGAACTTCAAGAGCATATCCGAATCAGGGATTGAGATCGATCTCAAACCGTTGACTGTGTTGATGGGACCCAACGCTTCTGGGAAATCCAGCATTCTGGAAGCTATCGGCATATTCGCACAGAGCATCGGCGGACCGATTAATTCTGAAGGGAATCTGGTTGTTTACCATGATTTTACTGACATAATACACAAACGCGAAACAAACAGATGGCTAACGATCGAGATTTATATACACGATCTTAGTTACAGATATTCTTTCAAAAAATTAAATGAAGAGGCACGCCAGAGTGTGAAGATCAGCGATGAAGAGGTCGCGAGGGTGACCGATGAGTTTTTTGAAGGGATCGGTAAGCAATCCCGATTCGAATATCCGCCGGAGCTTGCTTTCAAACCATGTGGGCACGATTCGACACGTTTTTTGCTCGGTGAAATGGTTTTTAAAACAAATGAACCAATAGCAGACGATCTTTTGCTTTCATTAGATAAAGCGCAGGAAATAATAACAACGATCAGGTCGTCACTGGAGAACCGGGTCGTTTTCATCTCTTCGGTGCGGGGCATCGTTCCGAAGGTGAACCGGACAGACAAAGGGATGGAAAATCTCAGCAACGTCGGAAAAGAGGGTGAACATCTCATCCACCTGCTTGCTCGCATCTTTGGAACGCTCGAATACAAGGATACTGCCGAAAAGATTGCAAAGTGGGCTGGCAGATTCGGGATAAATGAACTACATGCTGGCTGGCACGGTGCCAATGAACTGATCTCAGAATATCTCGATCCAAGTTTCGGTGTTGTTCTGAACCTCTCATCCGCGAGTCAGGGGTCGAGGCAGATTCTTTCTATCATCACCCAGTTATTCTGGAGCGAACCGGGTGATATCATAATGATCGAGGAGCCGGAGATCAGCCTTCACCCGGGATCGCAGGTTCTTCTGACCGAACTCTTTGCAGAGGCGATAGCAGAAGGTAAGCAGATCATCGTAACCACGCACAGCGAGTTTCTGCCGCTCGCACTGCGAAGACCGATCAAGAGTGGGCTATTAACGCTGGATGATATTGCACTGTACCACATCAAGAAAGAAGAGGAAGGAACCATCGCTGAAAAGCTCGATCTCACCGAAGACGGTTATGTGAGGGGGTGGATCCCCTCTTTTGCCGAGATCGAAGAGGATCTGCTTGGAGAATGGATAGAAACCGTTCCGGAGGATTAAATTGCCAGATACCTCTCTGGTCTTTGATGTCCATGTCTTTCTCGGTGCGATATCCATGACCAAGAAAGAAGAGTCATTTGCAAAAGCGTACAATATTATGATTGCAAGATACCATAGATTTTTTTGTAACAAAGATATGATTAAACGATATCAAAGTCGAGCACACTCGTATGGGATGACTTCCAGAGTTATCCAGCTTGCACTCGAAGATCTCAAGCAAGAGAGGGTCCTTGTGCGGCGCAAGAGAAAGAATGTCCGAATAGATGGTTTTACGGCTGATGATCTGACCTTTCTTGAAACCGCCTGCAATGGAGCATCGTATCTATTGACGAGGGACTCTAATTTCCGCACCAATGAAAAGAAGATCCATAAAGCTGGATGCAGGTTCGAAGTAATATCTCCTGATGGGTATGTTCACCGATACGAAAAATGAAGATCCCGAGAACACTGCCTGGATCGCCTTTATCTACGGCTCGGTCGGCTCGGTGAAGTTGTGTTTGGCGATGGTTTTCCGGATCGCGGGGTGGAGTTTCTCGAAGACGGGGTGCATATCGTGGTCGATCGTTGGTCGTGGAGGGGTTATAATCGATTCGCAACATTTATTTACAGCAGAAAAGAATAACAGAATATAGATGATAATAAAACGATACGTTCGCGAAAGTACTGCCATGAAAAATTATTTAATTGATTTTAAAAATATGGAATGGGAAACGCCTGCTCCGGGTGTCCGGTACAAAGCGTATACCAGTGGTAATCATAAGATGCGGCTGGTAGAATTTACTGAGGAATTCGTTGAGGCTGATTGGTGCACCAAAGGACATACAGGATATATCTTGGAAGGCAACCTTCTGGTAGACTTTAATGGAAGGTTATCAACCTTTGGAGTGGGGGACGGGTTCTTTATACCTGAAGGAGAAGAAAGCAAGCACAAAGGCAAGGTTGCAAAAGGTGAAAAGGCATTAATTATCTTGTTTGAAAAAGTATGAACCTGAAACACAACATACTAAAGCGTATCTGGCTTCGCGCCACCAGAGCCGCCCAAATCTCTATGACGGTTGAACTTCAGATACGCTCGAAACGGCAAACAAACCCATCTCCGCTTATCCTGCACACCCTGCGGCGGGCTTCATATCTTGAAGATGACAACAACTGAATCCATAGCCGGAATCGACGTGTACCTCACGAAAACTCCGGGCATCGGCGGCGTAGTCCGTTCGGATGCGTCTGACTTTCGGGTTACAGAGGTCTGGGCGCCCGGAAAAATCACGGATGCAGAGAACGGGAAGTATCTCATCGTAAAACTCACAAAGAAGAACTGGGACACCCACCATCTGATCAGGGACCTCTCGAGATGGTTCAGGGTCAGCAGATCCAGATTCGGATGGGCTGGCACCAAGGATACGCGGGCTGTAACCACCCAGAGGATCGGTATCTGGGATCCGGATCGTGCCATCGAGGCAAAGATCCCCAATGTCCGCATCCCAAACGCCAAACTCGAGATCATCGGGCGGTCGAACCGGAAGATCAGTCTTGGAGATCTCTGCGGCAATAGATTCAGGATCGCAATACAGGGGATCGATGAAACCGAAGAAGAAGTCCGGGATCGCGTAAATCGCGTAACCGGTGAACTCTCGCACGCGGGCGGCATGGCGAATTTTTACGGCATGCAGCGGTTCGGAACGGTCCGCCCGATCACACACGAAGTTGGCAGACTCATTGTATCAGGCGATTTCGAGGGTGCGATGATGACGTATCTCGCAAAACCGTTTCCGGATGACCGGTCTTATGAAATGCGCAGACGTCTATGGGATACCCATGATTTCAAAGCGGCACTGGCCGAGTTCCCTGATCATCTGCGGTACGAGCGCGCAATGTTAAACCATCTGGTCAAACAACCAGAGGATTACATCGGCACATTCCGTGTGCTGCCAAAAAACCTTCTGAGGATGTTTACACACGCATACCAGTCATTCATATTCAATAAAATCCTGAGTAAGCGCATAAAAGAGGAGATGCCACTAAATCAGGCGATAGTTGGGGATGTTGTATGTTTCAGAGGCGGTGACGGTCTGCCAGATGCGTCGAGGACGCAAGAAGTAACGCAGGTGGATATCGATGGCATCAACAACCTCATCCGCAAAAAACGTGCGTGGGTGACCCACTCCTTGATCGGGTACGGCTATGAACCAGGGAGTAGGATTGAGGGCGTAGTGTTATCCGACCTCGGGATCGATCTCCCTCTGTTGACTCGCGGGTTTGAGGTCACAGAGATGCCGGAACTTGCTTCGAAGGGTGGATGCCGGGCGGTTGCGATAGGTGTCGATCCGGCATTTGATGTGAGCGCGGATGATGCTGGAGTGAGCGTAACTGCCGAGTTCTTTCTGCCGAAGGGGTGCTATGCCACAGTTCTGCTGCGCGAGTATATGAAGGATTGATGCGCACATTTTTGTGATTTCCAGAAATTAATTCAGGAGAACAGGCTCAGTCATTCGCTCTCCGCATCCAGGAACTCAACCGTTGTGCTGCCTTTAAGTTTCACAATCTTCCTGTACTCTGCCTCTGCCTTTACAGTTGCAGTTCCGCTTGACGTGAGGGATATCAGAGCAGATGTGGCAGAAGCGTGCCCACGAGGTATCTTGACCGGACTCTCTATCGTTCCGATGTCAGTCTCCAGAACAACCGTTAGCTCCTCTGGAACCGGGATTGGCATCTCGTTATCGTCTTTTGTCACTATCTCTATCCCTATCATTGATCTCGATTTGCCGTCTGCTACGGTCTCGGCTGGATCTGCTGAGAGTTTTAGTTTGACTTCAGGCATCTTGGTCAGATCACGATGGACTGGGATCGTCTGGTCGGCGATGACGACTGCATTTTTTTCGTAGCCGAAATAGCCGCGTTTTAAAAACAGAACGGTGTGCGGACCTATCAGGAGGTTATCTACCGTCTTCGGCGATCTGCCCTTATATTCCACGTCCACGAATACCATAGCGTCTGTTGGGTCAGAAGTCGCAAGTATTGAGCCGTGTTGCTCTTCATCTTCATCTTCTTCCGATTCGTTTCCATCCTCTGTTTTCTCCAGGTCAGAGTTTGGTTTGGGGGGTCGTGGCAGTCTCAAGATCAAAAGAGCGCCCGCAGCCAGTATTACTATCGCTGCCAGAACGACCGGATCTGAGATGCGCTGGAAGGGATCGGTTTTTATAGGCGTTGGAGTCGGACCTTCTGGTGGTGGTATCCGCAATTCCCTCCTGACCTCCTCTGACCATATCCCGCCATCGTCCCTGACCGCAAAAGCGTACCAGCCTGCCACAACCTCGTCGGGTTCGAGCGTGAACTCTGACGAACCGCCGGAATACGAGCGTATACTTCCATCAGGAAGCGTCCAGCGGCACTCAACGACTTCGCCGTCCTCGTCCCTGCCCCAGCCCCTGAGCGTAACGCTCTCGCCCTCGTATGCTGGATTTGGGTATATCTCCATGTGTGCGGTCGGGGGCGTCTCCCGCGGAACAGTGATCAGATCAGAGACCGACCCTTCCCCTGCCCGATCCTCGATCTCTGCCTCGGCGTGTATGGTGTACATCGTTTCCGCACGGACCGCTGGCGCGGTGAAGATCGAGACGAATCCACCATCCGCATCCGTCGTTCCTGCATCGGGATCAAGACCGCCGGTTGTGGCTGAGAGAGATACGGATGCATATTGTACAGGATCGCCATCTGAGGTGACCAGAACCGCTACCTCATTTGATTCGCCTGAGGGTACCGGATCGGTGAAAATCGAGACAGATAGAGGCGGCAAGACCCCTTCGACTGTGATAACCTCACTTATCTCGTTATTCGCTTCGTTTGACTCTGCTACCTTGCTTGCAGTATCTATCGTTGCTGTTATCTCAAACTCCCCAGGCTCTTCAAATGTGATCGGTTCAAAGTAAATCGTTATCGTCTCGTCAGGTTCCATCGGGTGAACTGGTCTGCTAAGATCGCAACAGCCCCAGAGCATCAGGTCGACCCATTTCAATGACGGAACCCTGCTGTTCCCCACGACGACTGCAACGGTCACAGGCTCGCCAATCTCAGGGAGCGCGGGCTTCCAGGATATCTCTTCGACTGTTAAGTCGGGTTGGATTTTCATGCTGGCTGTTAAATAACAAGCGTGCCACTCATCCGGAGCGAAATATTCGCCGAAATAACCCGTGTAGACCTCTTCGATATGGTACGATGGCCAAAATGTCCATTCTCCTTCCTTATCCACAGTCGTGCTCGCTTGTACGCTTATGTCCTCACCCGCAGGTAACTGATAATTCTGATATGCATGTCCGAAGCTTCTATCGATGCCATCAGGGTCTCTTGCTGCCACAAACGCGCCTTGGTCGCCGAACTGTATCGGAACTTGGGTAGCCTTCAGCGTAAATGACACAGTCACGGTATCGCCCACTCTCATGGGTTCCGGTCCGGTCACTTCAAAGTCAGAGAGCTCCAGATACCAATCTGCCGAATCCGGACCGCTGTACGCGCAGAGAAGCGCAGCATCTACCGGGGGCGCAGGGGCTAATATCAGCACTGCGAGTAGAATGGGGATTAGATTAAAGGGTTTCTTAAAATCACAGATGTCCAGTTTTAACATCCCTCCGATCCTATTCATACGATCTCCTCAAATCCAATTATTATCAGCACAACAATCACCAATACCATTCCTTTAGAATTTCTTAGCCGTCTTCACCCCCCGTTTCGATTTTTCCTTTCTTAAAACACGGTTATGCATAAAAGCAGACAAATCCATAATGTTTACTTCTTTCCTGCCTAGGTCTTTTCCTTATGTAATATCCAGCCAGAAGAATCTATTTTTCCGTTCGGTAATACGACTATCGTTCCATCACCTGTCTTTAAGCGTGTTTTTCTGAGCGTAACATCGATAATCTCCCCTCTACGATTCATCGTCTCAATTTCGTCACCAATATTAAAGTGTCTGTCCAACAGGAGGAATATCCCAGCCACTGCATCGCTTAAGGCATCCTTAACAGCTAATGCGACAGCAGCTCCAACTAGGACCGAGGCGCCTATAAGGGGCATGAAAATCTCTTCTAATCTCAGTGCAATCGAGACATACATCAAAACAAAGAGCCACAAAACATAGACCACGATTCTTCGTAAGATGTTCCGCACATCCAGAGGAAGGCAGGTAACGTCTAAGAATCTCCTAACAATCCTTTTTATTAGGCTAATCACAAAGAAAGCAACTACTATAACCAGTATCACTTTCAAATATGGCTCAACCACTTGAAATATATCTGTCAAATATAGTGTAGTGTCCTGCATGCGCCTCCATATTCAGGATAAAAATTGCAGGGCAGCGATGAACCGCCCTGCGAACTGTTGAACTCTTAGCTCTTATATCTTGAACTGATCTGTATCAACCCATTCTTGACGTAGAAGCGCCCAGAAGTCCACTGCACCTCCTTTGAGCACATACTCGTAGGGCAGCCAGCCATAGCCTCTATCACCCCATCCCGTACCCCATGAGTTCCTGATGAGCAATGCGCCGGTGGTCTCTGTTCCACAGATGGTGTTCTTTATTTTCATATTGTCGTCATACCCCACAGCTGCAATGGCGTGACCGCCGAGTTGATCCTCTTTTGGACATGGGAATGGAATCTTTCCACCATTGGTACGTGTAGCCTGGCGAATTGAACCGTAGACAGCAAATCCAAACATCGAAGGAAGCCCGGATGCCAGATATAACTTGATTCTGGACAAAAGCGTGTCCTTCGCAATTCCTGGAGGATCGAGGCGAATGTATCTAATTGCCTGATAGTTCTGAGCGAAAGCATAGCAGAAAGCAGGCGGTTCCAGATCAAAATGGTATTCTGGAACGATAGATGGGGTAGGTTTCTCGTCGGTGTATGGCCAGTATTCCTCCGGGGGAANNCGAAGAGCACCATGGCACCCATCGTAGATCTGAGAAATGCGCCGGTATCACCTGCTACGTGCATAAGATTCCGAGTCGTCTTATAAATAAAGAGCCGAGAAGCATCGATGTACTTTCCAAACGCCCTTCGCTCAAAGTATTCTATAATCCCTGCTGCCGCATTTGCTGTGCACGAGCCAAGAGCCTTCTGATCCTCAACAGTAGAGCACCACGCCCTCAGGTCAACCGAAGCCGGAAGGCTAATGGTTTTTGCAACCTTATCAGGAGACCTCACACTCGTTTTTCTGAGCATGTGCTTAAGTTCTTTCATATCTTCCGTATAATCCCTGAAATCCGGATAATCCGGGAGCCATCCGAACCGATATGTTCTCTCTTCTTCGATTTCTTCCATTTTATATACCTCCTGTTTTTGAGTACTTGTACAGCGCCTCTTCGCAGCGCTCTGATGCACTTACCACTGCACCCAAATCGGGCAAATCCCCATGCATCTCGGATTTTTTAAACTGTGGTTTTCTTACATGGTCTCAGGTTTGGATTTTCCTTCAGCATCTCGTATCGTCTCGCGTGTTTGCTTGCCAACTATTTTTCCATGTGGTTGAGGTCGGGAAGCTCTCCCGACCTATTTTACCTATTGGTGTCCTTGCTGAAATGTCAAATCCTCACAACGGCCTGGCGGTAGCGATGCCTTGGAGCCCAGAAGCAGACAAATCAGACGTCTCCCTATAGGAACGAAGATATTGCGATAGCTCTTACTTACCATGGTTCGCATGCCAATTGCAACGGGTCCCGATTACCGGACTCTGCTCCAAGATGCACGTCCGAAACAACTATACACTTATTTTCAGTCATTGATTACTCCGCATCACGCATGAGGGTGTGCCGCAATCTTCAGCCACACCAGATACAAAAGAATAAAGAGGGAATATTATGCAGTATCCCCCCTTTGACCACCCAATCAGATGATTATCATCCCGGGTCGCCACGTTCCTCTGTTGAAGCGGTAAAACTTGTCGTTCTGAGGCTCGACCAGGTATATCCTGTCCTGTCTGTGGCAGTAACCAATATTGGTGGCATGACCCCACCGTGACCCGTCCAGATTTGCCCGTAGTACCATTATACCGAACGGGATTCCCCTCAGAACGCGGTTCACAGCACCGCACAGAACTTCTGCAAAGTCGTCGCAGTCGAAGACCTCACTGATATACCGCATGTGATTGGTGTTGTCGTGATACCGGATGAAACGAGCGGCTTCCCAGATAGAGTACCCGGTGTAACTTCTGTCAGATATATGGAGGTCATATCCTCTCGATCCGATATCCCGTTGTATTGCCCTGATCACATTCGCTGCCGGGACGTTCGGTCTGCCGCCAAATGCACGATCAACCTCTTCACCGGACTCCGGCGTTTTTTCGATATCGAACAACTCTGTGCCGCTTTCGAGATATGGCGCAGTATCAGGAGGAACGATATCCGCCATGATGACTTTCGCTTCTTCCTCGGCGTACTTATCGAGGTACTCACTCAACTTCATCTCTCTCTGTTTTCCAGCCATTTTCCTCACCTTTTGTAGCTTTGTATGGTGCCACTTTTGCGGCGCACTGATACATCTAACCACAGTTTAAACCATGGTTATGCTACTACAACACATCGGTATAGAGGTTTATAAGGTGTAAAGAAACATTGTTCAGAAACATTGTTCAGAAACATTGTTTAGAAACACAAATTCCGAAACTATTAGATAGCGGAACGACAGATATGTTACAGATGACAACAGCATTTCGGATATCTGGGGAGATATTGGAATATATAAAAACAGGCGGGTGGATCACGGTCGAAGAGACCAGCGGGCAGGTTGGCATTGCCCCTGAGAAGTCGATTAAAATTCTTGATTTCCTCTCCGAATTCGGGTTTATAGAGTTCGATCCTGACAACACGCGGATCAGAATCACCGAGCTCGGAGAGAGATTTCTCGAATTACCAGAGATCTAAATCTGCAATTCCTTAGCCTTCTCCAGAAATGTCTTTCCCTCTTTAGTTATCTCATAGCGGTTGCTGTTTGTTCTAACAAGTCCCTTTTCCAGCAGAAAAGCAAGATATTTCGTCGCAAGGTTGAAATTCAGATTTGCTTTGTACACGATCTTTGTTTTGGTTGCGCCACCTGACACCACATCAAGAATCGCAATAACGATATCGAATTTGGTTCTCCGTTTCATGATGCACACCGCCCATACTATTCTTCTCCAATCTATGAACTCAAGCTTCCTGTGGCGTTGTATTTCACACCGCTACAGATCGAGCCTTTTCAAACCACTGAAACCATGACGCGATAAAGACTTGCGTCCTTGTTTATATGTGATATCGGTTTGTTTCTGCCAATAAAAAGGTGCAGTTTATGCCGACACCGCGTACAGGTATACCTCTCTAACTATTAAATCTATCGCACCGCACACACTCGGTCGCCCGATCGAAATGCCGCCTCATGATCTTGACCGCACCTGCAATCTTCTTCGCATCCGCATCCACGCCCCGCTCAGGCATAGCCGCGCGGAGCGCAAGCATTGCTGCCTCCCTGCACACAGCTTCGATCTCCGCGCCCGAATACCCATCGGTTGCTTCTGCAAGCCACTGTACCGAGACCTCATCAGATACCGGTTTGCCTTTGAGGTGGATCTCAAAGATCTTCGATCTCGTATCCTTGTCGGGAAGCGGTATATAGATTAGACGGTCGATCCGCCCTGGTCTCAGGAGCGCGGGGTCGACCATGTCGATGCGGTTGGTGGCAGCGATCACGACCACATCCTGTAGCTCCTCGAGTCCGTCAAGTTCTGTCAGAATCTGGGAGACCACGCGCTCGGTCACGAAGGTGTCTGAGACAGCAGCCCTCACAGGCGCGATCGAATCGATCTCATCAAAGAAGACGATCGTGGGGGATGCCTGCCTTGCCTTCCGAAACACCTCCCGGATCGCCTTTTCCGATTCGCCGACATACTTGCTCAACAGTTCAGGTCCCTTGATGCTGATGAAATTTGCAGAACTCTCGGTAGCTACCGCTTTTGCAAGCAAGGTCTTTCCGGTGCCAGAGGGGCCGAACAGCAGCACCCCCGTTGGCGGGTCTGTGTTGATCGCCTCGAAGATCTCGGGATAGCGAAGCGGCCACTCCACGATCTCGATCAGTTCCTGCTTCTCGGAATCGAGCCCTCCGATATCATCCCACCCGACCCGCGGTATCTCGATGAAGACTTCACGCATTGCAGAGGGCTCTATATTTTTCATAGCCTCGTAAAAGTCCTTTTTTGTTACGATCAGTTGGTCGAGCAGTTCTGACGGGATATCCTCTTCGAAATCGATGTCCGCCATCATCATGCGCAGCGCATGCATGGCAGCCTCCTTGCAGAGCGATGCGACATCGGCACCGACAAAACCGTGTGTGATCTCAGCGAGATCATCGAGACCTTTCTCCTGCATCGCCAGATCAAGCGGCATCCCTCTCGTGTGGATATGCAGTATATCAGACCTGCCATTGCGGTCCGGAACCCCAACCTCGATCTCGCGATCGAATCTGCCGCCCCTGCGCATCGCGGGGTCGATGTCATTCGGGCGGTTGGTTGCAGCGATCACGACGACCTCGCCCCTCGACTGAAGTCCATCCATCAGCGAGAGCAACTGCGCCACAACCCTGCGTTCGCTGTCTCCCACAACCTCGCCGCGTTTTGGTGCAATCGAGTCGATTTCATCGATGAAAATAACGCTTGGCGCATTTTTTTCCGCATCATCAAAAATTTCCCGCAGATGTTTCTCGCTTTCGCCATAAAACTTGCTCACGATCTCAGGACCACTTATCGATGTGAAATTAGAGGATGTTTCGTTCGCCACCGCCTTTGCAATCATCGTCTTCCCGGTTCCGGGCGGTCCGTGCAGCAGCACGCCTCTTGGTGGCGAGATGCCCAGTTTCTGGAAGAGTTCGGGATGGCGGAGCGGGAGTTCGATCATCTCGCGGATGAGATCTATCTCGCGCCGGAGGCCTCCGATGTCCTCGTACGTGATCTGTGTGGTATGCGCCTCGTCCGTGACCGGGCGCTCCTTCAGTACGATCTGGGTGTCTTTGGTTACGACGACCGCGCCCGCTGGCTGGGTTGCAGTGACCACGAAGACGACCGGCGCGTCCACGGTCTCGACACGGAGGTGCTGCCCTTTCACGACCGGTCTGCCCTTGAGATACCGCGCCAGGTACCGCGCTCCGCCAGAGAAACGAGTGTACTGAGTCGGCGCGAGCGTGATTCTGATCGCCTCCTCTGGTACTGCCTTGCATACCGTAACCCGGTCATCGATGCTGGTATCTGCATTGGTTCTGGTGTCCCCATCGATCCGCATCAGGTCAAGCCCGGAATCGCCATGATAGCCGCGGCGCACAATCGCGTACGCTTTCTTCCCGCCTGTGATCTCGATTATGTCTCCGTCATCCATGTACTTATCGAGCAGATCCATGAACTCTTGATCGATGCGTGCGATGCCTTTGCCGACATCTCGGTGATATGCCTCTGCAACACGCAGTGTGAGTTCCTGTGCGCCGGCGTTCATGAGCCACAGATTACATCCTGCTTATTTGTATCACTTTCGGCAGTACCCCCCCGAACCGCGTAATGAAAAACATCGGGATCGTTGACCAAACTCTCTAACTGAGTTCCTTCTTCGTCTCTCCGCATTTTACGCACTTGTACACTGTGTACTTCTTGTGCGTTTTCAGCAATTCAAACTCATGGTCGCACTCCGATTCTGGCGTTTCTTCTTTCGATGCATGAGACTCCATCAACCCCCTGATCTTTGAGGCAACCTCCTGCATATCATAAAACTCGTCCAGCAGCCGGTATGAATCGCACAACAGCAGAAACCGCTGGGTATCGATGACCGGGATCAATGTACCGATAGCAGCAGAATCCAGAACCAGTTCCAATCGTAATTCATGACTATTGTAGGTGGCAGCAACATAATCCCCCTCCCGGACCAGCCCAACATCTTCAGTATCTACCGGATCGAATTCGCCGGAGCTATGGCTAAAGACACGCACTCCCTCTGAAAAATAGTCACCATCTCCTTTGAGGAACTCTTTTAACTTGATCAGCTCGTCAACGGTACAAAACTTAATATTAAACTCCATAAGATCGTTTCCGATACTGATCAAACCGGAGTCGTGATGATAATCGGTCATAATCCTGAACCTGTCAACCGACTCCTCTCCGTTCCGGTGGTATTTAAGATCGATATCCACAGACGGAAGATTGAATATATTGCAACTATCCGGAGAACATATCCCGCAATCAAACGCGTCATCCGGTCTGCATTCTAAACAAAAGTTATCACGGGGCTCATGATCGCCTGAAACCAGACACATCTCCTCGCCACGGTCATAATTCTCGCAGATGCGGCAGCATCCGTAGATCGCCCAATCCTCTGATCTGATTACCTGATAAACCCCCAGACGCATGATGGTATCCTCGGCTTCGGCAGATATGTTGAAGAACGTTCCCGAAACATCCCTGTATTCCTCTGCGATGGCTCTCATACGGGGTATAATCTCAGGGTTGTGCTGGTCATAGAAACATGTGCACAGATGCGCCAGATCAAACAGATCATAATCATAATCATCACCCTCGAACCTATCGAGAAGTTCTACCATAAAATCAAACGACCGCTGATCCCGTATCTCTGACAGCGTGCCGAGCGTATAGATTATATCAATTTTATGTCCATATTCATTGATTTCCGGGTTATCCAGCCGGTCACCGATCCTATCGATCAGCGGCTGGACTGCAGGAGTGCCGATCTTCAAAAGCGCAGCCGACGCGATTTCGCACAGATCCTCCGCATCGGTCTCGATCGCATCGATCAATGCAGGAATTGCAACCGGGCTGCCAATCTCGCCAAGCAGATCCGCTGCGATGATGCAGCCATAAGATGCTACATCAAGATAATCGGTTAGAGGTTCGACAACCGCCTCGCCAAGTTCTGCCAGGCGTTTTTTGACAGAAATAATCTTTGCTGCCAGTTCCTCATCCGATTCCGGATCGAAGTACTCTTCCAGTTTCTCCTGCCGGCAATCGATCGTGTCACACAGGTCGTCCAGCGCACACAGCGTTTCATCCATTGTTTCATCCACCGTTTCTGGGTATGTGGTCGATACTAATATATTTTGTGGATTCGGGCTCAACGCCGTATCCGTGCTTGGTTGTAGGCGAGATTGCTCTTGTTTATGTGTCCGGGGAAGTTTATGGCTGCCCAGTCAGAACCGGCGTCCAGTAGATTGATCTTTTAGTGGGGACTATGGGAAAATGGGCGATTGATGTCGGTTTTGAGTGGATCTTGGAAAGATAGGAAAAAGGACACTGTCTAAAAATCCAGTGATTTCTGTTGTGGTCGAATTGATCCCACACAAGCGGTAAAAGCCACCGGATTTAACTACAGAGGACACAGAGAGCGCAGAGTTGTTAAACCGATCCTCTGTGCCCCTCTGTGCTCTCTGTGGTTGTATCCCGCACTGATGTCGTTTATGTCAATCGCGTTGTTATGCATCCGGCTGACCATTACAAAATCCAGTGATTTCACTATAGTTTTCGATTGTGCCAGGAAAAAGATATCAGGCAGCCATGATATTGAGCTTCGAGCGCGTGCGGATCATCTGATCCCGGGCACCAGAGAGCCATATTTGTGACATTCTCCCCGCTACAAATAGCAGGGTCTTCTGCCGCATATTTATAAACTTAAGAGACAATCCAGTGCATAGGGCACAAACATGCAGTTGTTATTAATTCACTCAGATTATATCGAATACGAGACAAAGAAGCGCACTCCAGTCGCAGAAGAGATCGACCCCGCCATGAAGAGCAGCCGCATGGAAGAGGTATTGACCGCTTTTGTCGCTGTCGAGAGTTATGATGAGGCGGATCCGATCGCCACAGCAGAGAATGCGGCAGACGAGATCAGGAAGCTGGCAGGGCAGGTGAAAACGGAACGGATAATGCTTTATCCTTATGCACACCTCAGTTCCGAACTGGCAAAACCCGTCGTCGCGGTCGATGTTCTGAAGAAACTCGAAGAAACCCTATCTCGCGATTACGAAGTAAAGAGAGCGCCATTTGGCTGGTACAAGGCATTCAAGGTCAGTTGCAAGGGGCACCCGCTCTCCGAACTCTCAAGAACGATAAGGGTCGGGACGGAAGGGAAGGGAGAGAAAGAAGGGAGAGACGAGATCGTATCAGAGGCTCTGAAATCAGAGGAGAAAGCGATCTCGCACTGGCACGTTCTCACACTCGATGGGGAACTCCTGCCCATCGAGGACTTCGATTTCAAAGAGCATCCAATCCTGTTGAGTTTTGCTGAATATGAGACCTCGAAGAGCAGGGCTGTTGATAAGATCCCTCCGCATGTCGAACTGATGAGGCGGCTCGAACTTGCAGACTACGAGCCCGGCTCTGATTCAGGAAATATGCGGTTCTATCCGAAAGGAACCCTTATAAAACGGCTTCTTGAGGCGCACGTTCTCGATACCGTTGGCGGGATGGGTGCTGTTGAGGTCGAGACTCCTGTCATGTACGATGTGAACCATCCGACACTGAAGAAGTATCTCGATCGCTTTCCAGCGAGGCAGTATTCGATAGAATCCGACAAGAGATCGTTCTTCCTCCGGTTTGCTGCGTGCTTCGGGCAGTTTTTGATGAACCACGACATGACCATCTCGCACAGGAATCTCCCCCTGAAAATGGTCGAGATGACCAGATATAGCTTCAGGAGAGAGCAGCACGGCGAACTGGTGGGACTGCGGCGGCTGCGTGCATTCACGATGCCTGATATGCACACGCTCTGCGCTGATATGGATCACGCGATTGATGAATTCAAGGATCAGTATACGATGTGTATGAAGATGCTTGCGGATATCGGGCTCGAGGATGATTACGAGGTTGCCATCCGGTTTACACGTGATTTTTACACGGAGAACCAGGATTTCATCAAAGAACTTGTCGGAATAGTCGGCAAGCCGGCATTGATCGAACTCTGGGACTCCCGATTCTTTTATTTCGTGATCAAGTTTGAATTCAATTATATCGATGCGCTTAAGAAGGCGAGCGCGCTTTCGACTGTTCAGATCGATGTGGAGAACGCTGAACGCTACGACATCAAATATATCGACAAAAATGGGACTGAACAGCGCCCAACAATCCTTCACTGCTCCCCGAGCGGCGCAATCGAGAGGTGCATCTACGCACTGCTCGAAAAGGCGCATCTCACCTCAAAGGCAGGTGGCGTTCCATCACTTCCGACATGGCTCTCGCCGACACAGGTTCGGCTGATACCGGTTGCAGAGCGCCACATTGGATACGCAGGGGAAGTCACCGCCGCGATGAATGACATCAGGGCAGATATCGATGACCGCGATGAGACCGTCGGGAAGAGGGTTCGCGCCGCTGGCAGGGAATGGATCCCTTATGTCGTCGTAATCGGGGACAAGGAACTCGAAAGCGGCGTGCTGAGCGTCACCATCCGTTCTGAATCGAGAAAGGTGGAAGAGACGGCCCAGGAACTACGCAGCAGAGTGATCGCTGAGATTGCAGAGATGCCGTACCGCCAGATCAATCTGCCGGTGCTGCTTTCGAAGCGACCTGTCTTCTTTGGTTGATAATATCACACATCACACAGCACGCAGGCGATGACATGCTCAAGAAACACCACACACAACTGACCGATTCCGAACTTGAAAGCCTCCTCGACCGGGAGACCGAGATTGCAAAGGTAAAACCGGCAGTTTCAGCGATTTTAGAGGACGTAAAGACCAGAGGGGACGCTGCGTTAATCGAGTACACACAGCGGTTCGATAACGTCTCGCTCTCTGCAATCGAGGTCGAAGGGGACTCCATATCAAAAGCATTCGAAGAGATCGATTCCGAGATCCTGTGGCATCTCGAGACCGCGGCTGATAACATCCGGAGGTTTCACGAAGCCCAGCTCGAACCAGAGCTCTGGTTAAGCGAGATCGCGCCCGGGATCAATCTCGGACAGAAGACCTCGCCCCTCGACTGCATCGGCGCTTATGTGCCTGGCGGGAAGGCAGTATATCCATCGACTGCGCTGATGACGATCATACCTGCAAAGGTTGCATCGGTCCCGGAGGCGGTTATCTGCACACCGCCGATGCCGGGGGGGGACGGGAGCGTGCACCCGCTGACACTCGCTGCCGCAGCGATTGCAGGCGCGGACAGGGTCTTTGCGGTCGGTGGCGCGCAGGCGATTGCTGCTATGGCTTACGGCACAGAGACCGTGCCTGCGGTCGACAGGATCGTTGGACCAGGGAATGTCTATGTGACCGCTGCAAAGATGCTGGTTCCAACCCGGATCGATTTTCCCGCGGGACCATCAGAGGTTCTGATCATCGCAGACGAGAGCGCAAATCCCGATTTCATCGCAGCGGACCTTGTAGCGCAGGCAGAGCACGATCCTGATGCGGTATCAATCCTTGTAACGACATCAGAAGTGGTCGCCGACGGGGCGTTCGAACTGGTCAGATCGCGGAGCGCAGATGCGGTTCGGTCAGAGATCATCGAAACGTCGCTCGAACACGGCGCAATCATAGTCTTCGATTCGATCGATGAGTGCATCCAGTTTTCGAACACGTTCGCGCCGGAACACCTCGAGATCATGGTCCAAAATCCGCTTGATGTGCTAAACCGCGTTTACAATGCCGGTTCGATCTTTGTAGGCGATTATGCTCCTGTCCCGGCTGGCGATTACGCGTCAGGCACGAACCACGTACTGCCGACAGCAGGGCACGCATGGACGTACTCGGGTCTGAACGTCGGCTACTTCACAAAAAAATCAAGCATCCAGATCATCAGCAAGGAGGGACTATCGCAGATTCGGGATACGGTTGTTGCGATAGCGGATGAAGAGGGGCTTAAGTCTCACGCTGACGCTGTTAAGGCGCGGTTTTCAGATGAGTGAAATCGTCAGGTCATCGGATTTTACCATAGAGTACGCGGAGCTACGAAATATGATCGAGTAACGTGTGGCAAACAGATAACCCGGAGTCTGTGTAAAGCAGTGGCTGATAAGGGTTTTTAGCCACGGATTAACACGGATTCCACAGATTTCATCCGCAACGCCATGAGGCATGATAGTCTCTGTGATGCGGCTTTGGGACAAAATTCGTAACTACTCACCTACACCG
>DASC01000075.1 GCA_002503595.1 Candidatus Methanogaster sp. UBA203
AGGTTTACTGAAATAATCCTTGTCTGTGAGTTCGGGTAGATCTAAAAATCCGAAATAGGTTAAGTTGACCGAAAAAAAGTGAAAAGGGGGAATCGCCTTCGCAATTCAACCCTTTGCTCATGCCAATTTTATCGTATCCAACATGCCCACCAGCCCATAACCAACGAGCGCCCCCACCACATCACCACATCACTACATCACCGCATCATCCGCGTGATGCTCTCTCCTGCTTCCGCAATCTCGCCAGGCGACAGCACCACTACGCCATCGCCTGTCCTGATCCGCAGATCACAGCCGCCGACCTCTCCGATGATTTGGTGCGAAACACTATGCGCCTGCAGCACCCTCGTGACCGCGTCCGGATCCGATGTCGCAAGGATCACACGTCCATGCGACTCAGCGAAAAGCGCCGCATCAGGATCGAGACCCGTAACGCCAGTAACACCGGTAACACCTGTAAGGTCGATCTCTGCCCCGACTACTTGCACCATCTCGCATAGTGCGACCGCAAGCCCGCCGTTTGAGACGTCGTGCGCTGAAGTAACACGCCCGGTGCCGATCGCAGCCACCACGGAATCGATGATCCTCTGCGGACCTGCCGGAGGCACGGGAACACTTCCACCCGAGCCGCCGTAGACCCGGTAGTACTCGCTCCCGCCGAGTTTCGCTCTCGTCTCCCCGACCAGGATAATCGCATCGCCGGCATCTGCAAATCCCATCCCAGGGACGTGGCAATCCCCGGAAATCCCGACCATCCCGATGCTCGGTGTCGGCGGGATCGCTGTTCCGAACTCGTCGCTCTCGTTGTAGAACGAGACGTTGCCCCCGACGACAGGGATACCAAGCGCCCGAGCCATGTCCCCGATCCCGCGCACCGATTCAGCGAACTGCCAGTAGATCAGAGGATCCTCAGGGTCTCCGAAGTTTAAGCAGTTGACAAGCGCTACCGGAGATGCGCCCTTGCAGGCAAGGTTCATTGCGTTTTCGAGGACCGATCCTGCCGCGCCATTGTACGGGTCGAGCGTGATATGCGCGGGGTTGCAGCCACACGAGAGCGCGAGTGCAGTCTCATCATCGATCCGCAGCACGCCCGCGTCATCCCCTGGCTTCATCACGGTTCGTATCTGGACCTCGTGGTCGTACTGGCGGTAGATCCACTCCTTAGACGCTATATTAGGGCTTGCGAGCAGTTTCAGAACACAGGTCTTCATATCATCCTTAATTTCAGGCATTTCCGCATCTTCCACCTGCTCTTCCGGAATCTCTGGTTCGCTCTCGAACGCGGGCGCACCGCCTGATAGGAAGGTGATTGGAAGATCTACGACGACCTCCCCTTCAAACTCGACCACATACTGCCCGTCATCAGTAAACTCTCCGATCACGCTCGCATTGAGGTCATACTTCTCTGCGATCGCAAGCACCGCCCGGGGGTCCGCCGGGTCCACCTCAAGCACCATCCGCTCCTGCGATTCTGCGATCAGGATCTCGTAAGGCGTCATCCCGGACTCGCGCAGGCGGACATTGTCGAGATTCAGGTGGAGCCCGAGATCTCCTTTCGCGCCCATCTCAGCGCTCGCACCGACAAGCCCCGCAGCACCGAGATCCCGACATGCGAAGACATAGCCCGCCTCGATTGCCTCGAGGACCGCCTCGATAAGCAGTTTCTCTGTGAACGGATCGCCGATCTGGACGCTTGACCTGTCCTCTGACTCGGACTCCTCTGATAGATCCCTTGAAGCGAACGATGCGCCCCCAAGCCCATCGCGCCCGGTAGTCGAGCCCATCAGGATGAGCGCATTGCCCGATGCTTGCGCGGTTGCGGTCACGACATCCTTCTGGTGCGCAAGCCCGACGCAGACCACGTTTACGAGCGGGTTGCCTGAGTATGCGCTGTCAAAGCAGGTCTCCCCCCGCACCACCGGGACGCCGATGCAGTTCCCGTAGCCCGCGATGCCCTCGATCACATGCTCGAAGAGGTACACGTTCTTTGGCTGGTCAGGCATCCCGAAATAGAGGAGATCCATCAGCGCGATCGGGCGTGCGCCCATCGAGAGGATGTCGCGGACGATTCCTCCGACGCCGGTTGCCGCGCCGTTGTACGGATCGACGTAGGACGGGTGGTTGTGGCTCTCCATCCCGATTGCGAGGACGAGGTCGTCTTTCAGGTGTATTATTGCCGCGTCGTCACCGGGACCGATTATTACGCGGTCGCCAACGGTTGGGAATGTGCGGAGGTGCTTCGCGCTCGAGCGGTACGAGCAGTGCTCGCTCCAGAGGTTTAAGAAGCAGCCTTCTTCTACTTGGTTAGGGACGCGTCCTATTCGTTTTGTGATGACATCGATGTCTGTTTGTGGTAGCAGGGACATGGTTGGGTTATCTGTCTCTGTCCGGATAAATGTGATTTGGTTCAGGGTTTGGACGGGCTTGGCGCACACTCATGCGGTTCAAACATCGCTGTCTTTCTCTCGCCTTCGCTTAGTCCTTCAAAAGTCATATCACCCACGCAAGCCCGCCCCGACCTCCACGTCCATCATGACAGATGCCGAAGCCCCAAGCCCCGTCCACGCCACCCTACAATAAATTCCGAGGCATCCATCCAAGTTGTCAGGCTATTGAGCGAGGCGATTCAGTTGAGATGGACACCGAAAGACAAAAGAAATCAATCGAATGTCGTGCGAAGTTGTAACTCATCATCAAGCTGTTGCCCATCATCTTTCGAGCCCCAATAGAATAAAAACATTACTATTATTATAATAGCATAGATTATGTCCAAGATACAGTCCATAACAATGCAGATAATCATGCTACTTAATTGCCCTATGAAACCTAACTCTATCATAACACCCACTGGTACATAGGCCATGAAAGAGAAAATGGAGAACGCCAAAAAGAACAAAACGTATGCCCCAAAAATCTGCCACCTTTTACCCGCGGTAAGCTCACTACTACGTTTCCTTGATTCGGAGGCGTCAGCACCTTCAAGTGTAACAACGGAATCAATCAGTGCATATCGAATGGCAAGAAGTATCCCAGGGACTATCAGTGCGATGAAACCTAATGTGACGAAAAGTCCAGCAACAAACCGGGCCCACCAGAGTCTACCCCAATTACGAAATCCTGCAGTGATCGCTTCAGTATAAGTAACCATCTGATATTGTTTCAGTCTGGATAGTGCATAAATCAAAGCCCCTATATAGATCGGACCAAATATACATTCTATCCACATATTAGCCCTCATCAATCCGATAAAATCCCCCCCATAGAACACATAATAGTCAAGGTAGTTGATTATAATATTGCCCGGCAGCCAAATAGTGAGAATGATGCGACTGAATAAACTAATATTTGAGCTGAAAAGACTGATTGCTTCACGAAATTTGTCTAACATCTAATTGACCTCTGCCCATTCAGCCCCGGCCTTCTCACACTCGGAATAAATTCCGAGGCATCCACGGGCTGGATGTCGCGTGTTCGACAAGCGCGGATGATGGATGTGGGGTGGGAGGGCGTAGGTTCACCAATGCCAGCATAGGGTTCGGTTATCGTTTTACATGTTTGCAGCGACAGAAGACCTGACGCCATATACGCCCAGTTATCCGACGTGCGTACCGATCTTCTGTTTTTGCAAATCGCCATATTTTTCTTCGAGTTCACAGAGAAATCCTTCGCGATCGGATAAATACTCTTCACCCAACTCTTCGCGAATTTTTCGCTGAAATTCCACAGCATCAAATTTCTTTTTCATGAATAACCTCCCTTGGGCTTCTAATTTCCAATATAAGATAGCCTAACTTTAAATTGACCGAATTGAAAGCATGGATGCGATCAAGATTCACAATGTGCCGGAAGTTCCAGCTAACCAGTACGTCGACTCGCTCCACTGATGCAATTGCTATATGCTGAGCATCTGCTATATGTCGGGCACCTACAACTCCATCATCAATATAATTCTGCGCAAGGCTCTCTGCTTCTTCTGTGAGAGAAACATTCTCCACATTAGTATCCGGAAGGGATAGCAAATTTTTTTTCACACTTTCCGGAGCTCTTTCAAGTTCTCGTCGAGTAAGGTTAGATATAACAGCAGTTTTCAAGCCTTGCCGAAACTCCTCGAATAGTTGAATGGACCACTTGGAGAATTCGTAGTCCTCGCATCCACCAATGACAGATGTATCGATATAAATTCGTTGTTTCGTTTTATCCAACTCCGGTGTTCATTGAAGGCACGCATTTCAGATACTGTAACTATATCTGAATTCTTTACTTAACAATATCCTCTGGCATGGCTTCGGGACAATGTTATTTTTTTGGATTCGACATGCTGCGGCATTTTTGTCCCAAAGCCCTCTGCACCAATCCACCCCACAAAACCATTCCAACCGAATCTTTTTAACCACCCGCCTTCAACCTAACCCACAATTCAATCAAAACCGGCATATATGAAACCAGATAACAACAAACTCGATGTGCAGAGGTTCTCACGATACTCAAACGCGTACCTGATCGATGGAACAGTCCTCATAGATGCAGGGATAGACCCCCGGGAGATCGCGGGATACGATCCCCAACTGATCATACTCACGCACTGTCACTTCGACCACACCTGCGCGGCACCAGAGATCGCCCGGATGACCGGTGCCAGAGTCGCAATTCACGAAGAGGATGCGAAACTGCTTGACGATGACTATGCGACCGGGTCGGTACTCTTTGGCAAGCGCGCGCCAGAGATAAATCCTGATATGCTGCTCTATGGCGGGGAGATCTTTGAATCGGATAATTTCATGCTGGAGGTGATCCATACGCCGGGTCACACGCCGGGCGGTATCTGTTTATACGAATCAGAGACCAGAAGTCTCTTTTCCGGAGATACCGTATTCCCGGACGGCGGGATCGGTAGATGCGATCTCGGGGGCGATCTCTCTGATCTTATCCGTTCGATAGAACTGCTCACAACGCTC
>DASC01000163.1 GCA_002503595.1 Candidatus Methanogaster sp. UBA203
ATCCACACAATATTGAGTAAGTACAATTTATCTTATTGAATGTATCTATTCTGCTTTTTCTGCTTTTCTTTTTAAAAACGGGACCTTCGTTGATGTCACAAGGCGCATAATATAGCCACTTGTCACTTTCTAAAAGCTTATCTGTCTTTAGCGCATTATATTCATTCCCCCGCTCTCGAATCCTAAACCCCTTCCTCTCCCCCCACCTCGCCGGACGCCCTCTGCAATGCAGCAATGCCTGCGACCGTGTATGCCTTCGAGAGCAGCGTTGCGATATTGTCTTTGCTTATGGAAAACGGAGCGTCTCCGAGCCTTCTCAGGACCGCGGCTTCCACCTCCGGGCGGGTCGGGTTCACCGAGAACGAATCGAGCGCATCACCAGCCTCCCAGAATGAATCCATACATTCATCGAGCGGTTTTACGCTCTTCCCCTCTTCCTCTTCCGCGGAAGCATCAGAAACACGCCGTTTCCTGAGCGCATCGATGATATCCTCCTTTGTTCTGCCCCTCAGCTTGAAGATGAGGAACGGATCCTCATCGAACCGCTCTGCCAGCAGGTAATAGACGGCTGCGATGTGCTTGCACGGGTTTGCCCAGTCCGGACACGAACAATCGGTTTCAAGATCGTTTAATTTCACCGGAAAGAGCGAGATTCCGGCTTCTGCGAAAGCATCCTCTATATCAGCCGGCATCTCACCCGTCAGGAGTTTTGCTGCGAATATCGCTTTTGACGCCATCACGTCTGCCACCTTCTCCCAGTCCGCATCAGAGATCGGATCCATCCTGATTGTGACGCTGTATGGCTTCGATCCTGAGCCCTGAACCTTCGATTTGACGGTCCCTTCCCGGACATCGATCGAGATCACCTGCCCCTTCCTCGCATAAGAGCGTCCGCGGGTCAGTCTTGTCCCCATACTGAATGATTCGAGAACAGCGATCCAGCGTTTCGACCACCACGTCGTTCCGATCTCGCCCCGCTTGCTCTTCGCCTTTATGCCGTTCTTCACCTCTTTTGGCTTTTCGGGCTTGTAGTATTCCCAGTAGCCCCATCTCACCATCGTTAATCGCCTCCGGAAAGCGCGGCATCACGGCTCAGCGTGAAGATATCCTTGAGTTCGTCGGTAGATAGTTCGGTGATCCACGCCTCGCCAGTACCGACGATGGCGTCTGCAAGCGCTTTCTTCTCCTCTATCATCTGGTCTATCCGCTCTTCGAGCGTTCCGATGCAGACGAACTTATGCGCGAAGACGTTCTTTGTCTGCCCGATGCGGAAGACGCGGTCTGTTGCCTGGTTCTCAACAGCAGGGTTCCACCAGCGGTCGAAGTGGAAGACATGGTTTGCGGCTGTGAGGTTGAGCCCGAACCCGCCTGCCTTGAGTGAGAGAACAAAGAGCCGCGGTCCGTGCTCGTCCTGCTGGAACCGCTGGATCATCTCGTCCCGCTGTTTCCTTGGTGTCCCGCCGTGCAGGAATAGCACCTCGCAATCGAACCGCTCCTGCAGATGGTGGCGCAGCATGGCGCCCATTCCTGCAAATTGTGTGAAGATCAGTGCTTTGTCGCCCTCGGAAAGCACCTCCTCAAGCATCTCACCAAGACGCGTCAGTTTTCCTGATCGCGCCTTTAGGGAGCTTCCGTCCTGGAGAAAGAGCGCTGGATGGTTGCAGATCTGCTTGAGTTTCGTAAGTGTTGCAAGCACAATCCCCTTTCGCTCGATTCCGTCCGCGTACTCGAGCTTATCAAGCATCTCCGCAACCACTGCTTCGTAGAGCGATGCCTGCTCATGCGTCAGGTTGTGGTAGACCTTCGCCTCCACCTTCTCAGGCAGGTCCTGTATTATAGTGGGATCGGTCTTCAGACGTCTCAGGACGAATGGCTGGATTATGCGCCTGAGCACCTCTGCACGCGCCTCGTCCCGATACTTCTCGATAGGTATTGCGAAGCTCTTGCGAAATGCCTGTGCGGATCCGAGGTATCCGCGGTTTAAGAAGTCCATGATCGACCAGAGGTCTGATAGCCGGTTCTCAACAGGCGTTCCTGTGAGCGCGATCGTGTGATCGGCTTTGATCCTCTTTATCGCCTGCGTCTGCTTGGCAGCGGGATTCTTGATGTTCTGCGCTTCATCGAGGACTATGTGCCGCCAGTGAACCTGTGATAACGCCTCTTCGTCACGATGTGCCAGTGAGTATGTGCTGATCACGAGATCGTGCTTCTCTGCCTCCTCCGCGAATGCTCTGCCAGCGAGCCGGTCAGCGCCGTGATGGATCATCACCCCAAGAGATGGCGCGAACCGCTCGACCTCCTTTCGCCAGTTGCCGACGACCGACATCGGGCAGATCAGGAGTGTCGGATCAGGGGTTCCCCCCTCTCCGCCCATCTCCTCGCGAACGTGTAGAAGAAATGCGATCAACTCGATGGTATTGTGGCAGAGGATATTGTTTGCAATGAAGTTGTGATGTTCTTCAACTTCAAAGTCGTAAACCCAGCCATCGTATTGCACCTCTTCTATCTCCTTAATCATACAATAATACACTTCATTGTCAAGCAGGTGCTGCAATCGTGTTTTCGTTGCTGATACCAGTTGCTTATCCAGCCGCGTATATGCCTTAAGTGTCTGCGATGTCCATTTTGAGCGATTCAACTCCCTATATCGCTTTTCTGCTTCACCGCTGATAACGTCATCCATCGCATGTATCACCTTCTCCAGACTCGCGCGAGAGAACTGCTGCGAGCCATCGATGTACACGGTGGTGTACATACCGAAATGGCGAATCGGGAGCTTTGTAGCTTCAACTACGCTGGCGACGAGATCAGAGGCCGGAATTCCTTCAACATTTGTATTGTTCGCAGTTTCGCATATTTTCCTTAAACGCTGTTGTTTTTCAGGAATGGAAAAACCGATTTCCTGATAAAATCTCCTTGCCGAGTTACCACCAATAGTGCCGATGTAATAGGTGCGATATATCCCGCTTCCATTTGTGGCTCGCTTCTTTTTGGCGGAAATGCGTATCCATATACCAAAACGGCGGAGGAGGTACGAGAGTTGTTGAATTAGCATCGATGAGGCTGTGCTAATCTCAACACTCCTCATGCTTTCGACAGATGAACCCTCGGCGTCGAAGTAGTTTCGCAGAAAGACTCGCACGCTATCAAGATCGGATTGCATGATGAACGGAGGGATGGTTTTACCCCGAGATCGCCGCCCCCAGAAATACCCTTTATCCGAAAGAAAACGTTCATATTCCCGACTATTAATCTCCAGATTAGGAGTTTTACCGGCATAAGTCCGAATAGCCGGGGAGTTAATCTTAATTTTGTTTTTTTTGCATATTCGAAGGATGATTTGTCGTAAATCATCGAGCCGTTCGGTGTCTTTTTGTGTAATGCTCAGCATTGCCATGTTTGTGGGCTCACAACCTTTTGCAATTTGCCAGGCAAGGAATTTTACCAGATCCGGGTCTTCCGGTCTTCCATCCCAGATAATCTTTGCGGGCACACAGACGTAATCACCCTCGTGAAGGTCGTTTGTCCAGCCTTTGTCCGTGAGAAGTCGATGGCGATAGGTGATGGTCACATTGCTTCCGTCTTCCAGATGAACTTTGCGGAGACGTGTATTGACATACTGGCGGTACAGTTTTTGAATGCGTGATTGCACAATTTTTCCGGTCTCTGAGCAAAGAGAGTTGGTGCACAACGGTTCAGTGGGTACAGCCCAGAAGCCTTCGCCATCAAACATCGCTTCCCCTGCATAACGACCCCAGATTTTATCAGCTCTTTGCAGGGTTCCGTTAACGAGTATCAGGGAATCGGCGCTCGTACACTTTCCGAGTCCCATATCATCTGCCAGACATGCGCCAAAACCAAATCCACCGAGATACGCAAGCCACGAGACGCCTTTCGCCTGATACGGGCGGAGGACTCCGTTAAACGCTCCGGGTTGATCGACAAGGGCTATCTTCGCACCATCTCCCCTCTCCCCCGCATCACCGCCTGAAAATTTGCTTAACATCTCTTTAAACCAGCCCTCGGTCTCGACTCCCACGACCGGAAGCCCGATCTCATCTCCGATATCTTCCGCACCAAGCCCGAGACGCATCGCTTCGCCAAGCGTAATCTCGCGCTCCTTGTGCTTCTTTTCGAAGAAATTGATCGCGGTCTCGATATCCTCATCCCGCAGCTCCACCCACTCACCACGTACCCGGACGAGCGGTATCTTTAAACTGGCTAAATGCTTAAATTCATCCATAGAAAGCGTTTTATCTCCGATCGCTACCGTCCAGTCGTAAGACATGATCGATTTTACGCTGAAATGCCCTGAACCGATGCCACCTTCCTGCACCGGGGACGGTGTCTTGATCTTTAATTTGACGCCGAGACGTGCGCCCGGTTTCTCCCACCATGGCGGGAGAAGAACTCCGAAACCGTTCTGCTCAAGAAGAGGGGCAAACTCCCGCAGGAAGGAATACGCCTGCCCCGCACTCATATCAAAACCCACAGGGCGTGCATCCTGCAAACTCCTCTCGATTGGGGGGTACGTCTGAGAAGCTCTGCCAAGGTCGGCAAGCAACTGCTCCTGCGGGTTTTTGAACTTTCGTTTGAGAAACGTGAGTGTTTCCGACCGTGTCTTCCATACCTTCTCCGCAGGGATCAACAGACTCGGGTCGTCCTTCGCCTGAAGAAAGAAACCGAGACTCCACATATTCCAGCCCCGCCCCGGGTCCCTGTCACGAGTTTCATCGCCACCATTCTCACCATCATAGTCGCCACCATCCATCTCTTCATACTCCTCCTCATCAGGATCCGGTGGTGCATCAAGCCTGAAACACGTGCGAAATGGCGCAGATGACATGGATGGCTGGAGCCCGGTGAGCCACCCCTCTAACTCACCAGAGAATGCTGCCACATCCTCGATCGGTGCATCGAGCGCGGGATTCCCGGTCGATAGTGCCGATACGAACCGCTCCGGCAGCGGGGTGATTCTGGGGCGGCGACCACGGCGAGGCGGGATCAGTGATATGGACTCGAGGCTCCTGCGCACGAACACGTCAACGGTTCGGTCGATAAAACTCCGAATTATATGCCGTGGCGGCGTATCCTGTGCGTATGGTCGCCCCTCTTTCCGGATGATGAGTGCCCGGCAGTACGCGGGCATCGCATCTGCGAGTGTGTGCACCCGTTCCACGTCATCTCCAGCGATCACCGCGGTCCAGACCGCGGCATTCTCTTTGATTGTGGGTACGAACTGTTCTTCCGTGATAAGCGCAAGCGATAATAGGGCTGCTTCGGTCCAGAACCGAAGCGAACTCCCAAAGGCGATGCCGTGGGGCGGACTGGCTGGTAGATCGAGTAAGAGATCAAACGCCGAGCCCGGATCAAATATTAGCATCTCGACATTCCAGCCGGCAAGCGCGGTCGCCTTCCCGTGGCTATACTCCTCCTCCCGGACAAGCCATGGCGATGGCAGCGGACCTCTCTGTGTCGAGGGGAGGAGAAGCGGCATCGTCCCGATTCCGCATGGAGTCTGCCCGAAGGTGCTTCCGACGATCTCGCTTAGCACATCGGCCGGAAGAGAGAATGGGTGAGTCCTGGGCTTTGGGTTTTTTGGCGGTCTTCCGCGGCGGGGCGGGGCGGTCAGTGGCAGCGCGGACGTCTCCGCCCATAAGCACAGTTCATCGCCGTTCCAGATTGCATGTAAGACCTGCATTATGCGCACTCCTTCGAAGGTATACTGATCGATGATGTGATTCTTCTCTTCATAAACCTGATCCGGATGATCGCTCTCAAGTCAGGTGACCGCACAAATAAGGAACTGTCACAAAATAACCCGGGCCAGGTCAAACCTTCTTACCAAAAAACCGCATCGATGGACCCTATACTGGAATCGGGTAAATCACTCCCTGCTCGCATCCGAGATTTCTAGCATCTTATCTATTATCTTATCTACCGTATCGTCCGGCTCAGTCATAGCGACCCCATGCAGCGCATCCACTATTGCCTCCTGCTTCAACATCCAATCATAGTCAGCCCTCATCCTGAAATTTTTTAAAACGCTGTACGCACGGTTGACCTCTGGTGTCCGCTCCAGGTCCTTGTACACATTCCTGATAAATCTCTCTGCTTCTCGCTTATCCTCTGGAATCGAATCCCTGTCGATGGTCAACACATCATAAAACGTTTTATCGCCGGTGTAGTCCATCCAATCAATGTGTTCAGCCATAATCAGGTCCTGCCTTCTCATATCTTCATAACATCTAAGCGCCACCAGATACATGCGATCATCCCCCTTCCATACCGGTTTCCTGCTCTCGCCGTCCATCAGATAATCCACCGGCAGAATTTCATCCGCTCTGTCAAGCATAAAATCGTATTCGAACCTCAACTGCGGATTGTTCAGTATTCTACAGGTATCTTCTACCAATCTCTTGTCCACACCCTCATTTTTACATTGCACCACTTCCCCTGCCTTCAATTTCGCCCTGTCCACGCCAAGAATCTCGTAGAACGTAGGTGCACCGAGATGATAGAGGTTAAGCCATGCACCGCGATGCGTCATGAGGTAATTCACTGTAGCATAATCTTTCTCTTCTTCTATCCATTCATCATGCTCTTCTACCAGTTCCCGCTTATCTTTCGCACTGTATCCCTGCATGAGCTTCAGAAAAAGACGCAAAATCTCCTCATAGTCGGAACGCTTTTTCCTGTCGCTTAACATCTCGCAGGCTCTCTCGATCACATCATCAGGATATGTGGAGTGCTCGATCTTTCGCTGGTATGCCTCCTTGATCACATCGGGCGGGTCGTTCTTCGAGACACAGAGCACGCAATAATACGTTGGAACCCCGGACAGGAGATCCTCGATGTAGTTAGAATACTGTTCTCCAAAACTTTCCATTTTTTTCCCATGCCCCATCAGCCGCGAAAAATCCACATAGCGTGTCGGGAATTTCCAATACGGGTCGTCACAGGCGAAGAGCTGCATCCATTCGTTATATGCCAGCTCCTCTTCCGAGATCTCTATCTTCTCTGCCTTCTTCGCCTTCGATTTCTTTGCTTTTTTCATTTCAATTCCAGCGTCGAACCGTCTGTTATATTCAGGTCCCGGACCAGGGATTCGTCATCGAGCGCTTCATCATCGCAGAAGATATTCATCCCTTCGCTTAAGATACCTTTCTTCATAAGGTCCTGCCTCACATCCCGGATAGTCGCGCTTGGATTGAGGTAGTACTCCAGAACATCCCGTGTATCGATATTTTCAACCGTTACTTCGATTGCGTACGTATTCAGCATCTTTCGCATCCACTTGTTCTTCGCTCTCTTTGTGAGCCTGCCTACAGCCTCCATCTTCACGGTCCGCTCATTGCCAGAGTCATGATCCTTTGCAGTCACATGCAGGATGCCAAACTCCTCTCCGATCGCAAAAGAGATGTCGATCTTCGATTCGCCCGCGGGTTTTGGCTCAATATCGATCCAGAACTCGCCAAGATAGCCCTCTTCCTCCGGATACAGGCTTTCTCCCTGGTATACCTCGATTATCACCTCGTCCGCATAATCTCCTGCATTCGTAAACGGCTTCGTCTGTATGACCGGAATCTTTGTGTTCCTTGAGATGATCTTTGAAACGGTCCCGTCTGCGACTGAAACTCCGATAGAGCGGGAGGTGACATCACTTATCTCAACAGGTCGCCTTATCGTTCCGGATATTCCTTTTTCCTCCCCTTTTCCGCCACCTTTCCCAACATTCTCTTTGACACCGTCTTTCAGGGTAGCAACCGCCGCTCCGAGCGAGACCACCTCGATCGGGTCGATTCTGTGCTCTGGTTCCTTGCCAAAGAAGTCGCGCACAAACTCCTGCACCGCGGGTATGTACGTGGTCCCGCCAACCATGAGTATATCATCGATCTCGTCCGGATGAAGCGCAGCATCGTCGAGCGCCTGTTCCACCGGCTTTCGTGTCCGTTCGATGAAATCGAAGATGAGCTCGTTAAATTCCTGCCTTGTTAGGGTGTAGCTAAACGCAATTGGCGCGCCCTGCTTGCTCTTACTCAGGTATGGTAAATTGACGGTCGCGCGCTCTTTATCTGACAGTTCGATCTTTACGCGCTCGGCCTCTTCCCGGATCGACTGAAGCACTGATCTGTCCCCTTTCTTCTTATTTATAAGGTCTATTTTGTGCTTTTCTCGTATTTTATTGATGATAAACTCCTCGAGCCGGGAATCGATGTCATCGCCACCGAGATGGTTGTCTCCGCTCGTTGCATCGACATCGTAGAACCCACCTCCGATCGAAAGGACTGAAACATCGAACGTGCCACCGCCAAAGTCGTAGACCAGGATTCTGCGCTCCTCGTCCTCACCCTTGAATCCGAACGCGAGTGCGGCGGCGGTCGGCTCGTTTAAGATCCCGCGCACATTCAAGCCCGCGATCTCGCCAGCGTCCTTGACTGCCTGCCGCTGCGAGTCCATGAAATATGCGGGCACCGTTATTATGACATCCGTGATCGGCGTCCCGATTCGCTTCTCAGCATCGGAAACGAGTTTTTTGATGATGTGGGCTGCCACGTACTCTGGTGGATATGACTCATCGCCGATCCGCACCTTGTGGTCGGTGCCCATGTACCGCTTGATCGACGCAACAGTCCGCTCCGGGTTTGCGATGATGTTGCGCTTTGCAGCGCTTCCGGCCACAACATCTCCCCCCTCTTTAAAATACACAACAGACGGAGTGACTCGCTCGTTTTCGTTGTTCTCTATGATCATTGGCTCGTCAAATTCGATGAACGCTATACCTGAGTTTGTCGTGCCGAAATCGATCCCGATTACCTCTTTTTGCATGTTATATCACCTGTTGTCAGCACCAGAATGGTGTGGATACTGTAAATGGGGACTTCTTCTTTTTTTCTTCATCTATATCTTCTTCTACTTCACTCGTGTCCCGCTCACCTATTTCAATCTCGTTTAGCAGTTCCCCCCGCTCTTCTAACAGCGCCTCGTTGTACCGGCTCAGGGCGATGCTTTCGATGACCAATTTGTCTTTCCTTCCGTCCATCTCCTCCAGATTCTCATGGGCGATCTCCAGCACCCTCTCTGTTTCTTCTATCTCTGCTGTCAGCGATTCTTTGCGCTGCACAAGCCCACGGATCACCTCTGATTCTGCATTTACCAGTTCTTTTGCTTTTTGTAACTCTCTTTCAGATATGGACAACTTTTCATCGATCTCTACTATTTTCCTCTCCATCTTTGACTGCTCTTCGATGTTACATGCTCGTCGTTCACCCATATCCTCCAATTCATAATTAAGCGCTTCCCTTTTTCCTTCCATCTCATTTATCTCGTTTGACAACTTTCCCCTCTCTTCGGATAGCTCTTCGTTGTATCTGCCAAGTGCAATGCTCTCAACAACGATTTTATCCTTGTTGACCTTCTGTTCATTGAGAGCATCAGTGATGGCAGATAATTGCCTCTTTGATTCCCTGATCTCAGCTTCCAACACTTCTTTGTGCTGTTCTAATTCAAGAACCCCCGATTCTGCATCTTCTTTTCTTTTTGTCCATTCTTCTTCTCTTTTTTTAAATTCGTTCTCTCGCAGGTCAAGTTCTTTGACCGAACTTCTGAGTATTTCCTCGTTACGGGCTAATTCGCGTGTGCGCTCCCCCAATTTCTGTTCTCTCTCCGCGATCTCCTTCAACTCCACTTCAAGCGACCTCTTCACAAAACGCCTCATAAATCTCGAAATCATCGTGCCGGGCTTTGCTTCTCGTGTTCTCTTCGCCCCGTCATTCTCTCCGTCCCGCCCCCCTTCTACAGGTTCGCCGCCGCCTCTGGAGATGATCACCTCAGCCGGTCGGATCAACTCGTTGTTCAGCATATACCCTTTCCGGATAAGGGACAGGATGGTCTTATCCGGAAGAAGGGGGTCATGTGTGGTCTCTATTGCGGTGTGTAGTTCATCGTCGAACCGTTCGCCGGCTGATGGCGCTATCGGAACGATCCCCGACGCGTCCAGCAACTGGTTGTAGGTCATCTCCATGCTGCTCCGCGTCCCTTCTACCATCCTGTCCACGACCTCGCACCCGCCCACGCCCCTATCTCCTCGGTCATAGCTGTATACGGCACGTTCGAGCGTGTCAGCGACGATGAGCAACTGCCTGACCAATTCGCCGGATGTTTTCCTTCGTATCGCTTCGCCTTCGTTTTGAGTCCGCTCTTTGTACCGCGCAAAGTCGGATTTCATCTTCTCGGCTTTAGCCTTCAGGGATGCGATCAATTCGTCCTTCTCGTCCATCTCCTTCTTCGAAACTACTATGATCTCGTTTGTCACAGCCTCTCCAGCCTCATTCTCTTCGCCATTGTTCTGCATCTGGTAATGATGTGGACATGATCGATTTAAATATTTTGCGAGTGTACGCTTTTCAGGTATACTCAGGGCTTGCCAGAAAAGTTACAGAACGGTAAAATCAGTGTAATCTGCGTTAATCTGTGGCTAAAAACCCTTATCAGCCACTGATTAACACAGATTACAGGTTGTTTCTGCCGTTGGTTTCATTTAAAGACTCCATACGATATTGAGTATGTACAAATAATCGATATGCCCAAATAGTATATGGCCACCTACCTGCGGGTTCTCACCACGGATACTGTGGAGAACGCAGAGTTTTCCCTTCTGCGCTCAGCGGTTAAATTCCCTGATTTGCCCCCACGATTTCGACCACGCAGTCGGCAGTCCGTCTCAAGCCACCCAGAGGGTGCGCAGGAGCGAGAAGACCGGAACACCCTCGATCGTGCCCTTCCCGAGTTTGTCGACGAGCACCGCAATCGCTATTGGTTTTGCCCCCATCTCGGTCAGTTGCTTGATCGTCTCTGTAAGCGTTCCGCCTGTGGTGATCACGTCATCAACGAGCACACAGGTTATGCCCCTCACATCTGCGAAGTTGTGGCTGAAGATGCCTGCCGCATCCGTATTCTCAGTTCCGAAGAGTTGCTTGTTCGGATGGAATATTGCGAGTTTGGTGCCGAGTTCGTTTGCAACGATGCTTGCCAGCGGGATGCCGCTTACAGCGATACCGACCACAGCGTCGATCTCTGCTACGTCCTCGACATTATCAAGGACCAGATCCGCAACCGCATCAGAGATGCACCGCAACCGGTACGAACTCTCGCCGATGCTGCGCCAGTCCATCGACATATCCTGCGGTGCGCGGAGTTCTGTCTTCTTGCCGGCATGTGTCAGGAGGTATGTGACAGTCTCTTTGGAGACGTTGAGTTCGTCGGCGATCTGTCCGACATGCATGCCATTTTCCTTCATTTCAGTTGCTCGTTTTGTTAATTCATCAATGCCGTTCATACTGATCACCTATTATTTTGTTAACGGGCTCGCCGCGATTCGAACACGAGTCATTGGGTCCGAAGCCCAATAGGATATCCGCTACCCTACGAGCCCATGCAGTATTACCATCTCCCGCTGGAGTTGTAAAGTTATCGGAGGATGAAACCATATCCGGCAAACCTCTGTTTCTCATCCAGATTGGCGAGAATAAATCGGTCTGATTCGGCATAAGCGATCTTCTTTGAACCTGAGAGCGTAAGAGTGCACTCACTACCGGGCAGAGCAGAGTCCACGCGCTCCCCCTTTACCACGATCTCATCGATGCGTGCGGGTGCCGACTGAAGCCCTACGAAGAGATGCAGCACATCCCCGACAGTAATCTCTTTTGTGAACCTTGAAAGCGTGGTGTTAAGCGTAACACCGGTGGAAACAATCTCCCTATCCCCTTCAGAGATCACATCTCCGCGCTCCACATCCTTCGGTTGTATATGCTTAAGAGCTAGTCCGACTCTCGCGCCAGCCGCCGCGCTCTTTGCGTCGACGTCATGCAACTGGATCGACCGTATCTCGACAGGTTTCTCTGCCGGCATCATGAGCATCTTATCCTTCGCATGTATCGTGCCCTGCTTGACCACGCCCAGAATCACGCAACCGATGCCGGTCACGTTAAAGACGTGATCGACCGCCACGCGCGCCGGGAGCGCATTTAGCTCTACATTCTTACTATCCACAACCGCGCCAACCGAAGTTATCATCTCCTTTAGCTCTTCCATCCCTTCAAACGTCTCGGCAGATACGATGGCACACTCCCAGTCCTCGATGACCGTGCCAGCCCCGATCGTTCTGATCTTCTTCTCCAACTCCTCGAGTGCGTAAGGATACGAGGTATCTGACTTGGTCAGCACGATCATCCCGTGCTTGTAGTTTAACAGGTCAAGCAGGACGATGCACTCGCCTGTGGATGCATCAGGACCTTCTGGCGGGACTGCGAGAAGTACTATATCTGAGAGGTTAAGTGCGGTCAGAAGCGGTTTTACGGACTTTGGATAACCAGTGGCATCGGTTATCGTGAGTATGGTTCCGCTCTTGGAAAAATCGTAGATCGTGACGTCTGACACGTTTCCTTTCCTGCCAAGTTTCGATGCAAGAGTCGTTCTCCCACTCTGTTCGCCTCCGATGATTGCTACTTTCGTCATGTTCGTTCTCGTATCTCCCGTGCTATGCTACATGGTGCTATGCTACATGCTATGTGTTATATCTCCCGCATCTCTGCTATGCTCCCTATCACGGCATCCGGCTTGATCCGGGATTGCCTGACGCTCTCCGCAGTATCAACGCCGGTGAGCACGAGCACGGTCTTCATGCCGTATCTGCTGCCTGCGAGAATATCGGTATCGAGACGGTCGCCGACCAGCGTGCATTCGTGCGCAGGAAGCCCCAGATGGTCGATCACGGCATCCATCATCGGCGGGTTCGGTTTGCCTATCACAAACGCAGATCTCCCGGATGCCGTCTCAAGCGCACGCACGATAGCGCCTGCGCCCGGCAGGAAACCATGTTCTACCGGAAGAAGGGGGTCGGTGTTTGTTGCGATGAGTCCTGCCCCGGCAAGGATGTTTCGAAGACCGATTCTTAATTTTTCGTAAGTGAAATCCCTGTCAAGACCGACGACAACAAAGTCCGCAACCGCATCTTCATCCCCGCCCTCATCGATCTCGTGCCCCTCTGCTTTCAGTTCATGGATCAAGCCCGCCTCGCCGATCGGATAGATCTTCTGTGCGCCGTACCGCTTCCTGATATGTACGGCAGCAGCATACCCGGCAGTGATCACATCGCTCTCTCTGCACCGGATGCCGGATGCATTTAATCTTGCAGAGACAGCATCCCTGCTCTGTGTTGAGTTATTCGTCAGGAAGAGGACCCTCGCACTATCCAGCAACCGATTGACCGCATCCGGTGCACCTGCTATCACTTCGCTGCCGCGGAATATCACGCCGTCGAGATCGAGAATGTATGCCATCATCAGATTTTGTATCCTGGGTTATGTATTTAGACTTGGGATGCAGTTATGCATAACCATCATCAGGACTTCGTCTGAACCTTCGACGGTTATTATAAATAGTCAAAAATGCGTCAGTTCCTGATAAATTTACCGAGAAAAAAATGACGGTGCACAAGCACCGCCAG
>DASC01000146.1 GCA_002503595.1 Candidatus Methanogaster sp. UBA203
TTATATGTAGATATCCACACAATATTGAGTAAGTACGTGTAAATGACTTTTCAGATCGATAGTGTCCCATTCTGGCTGTTGTTGTTACATAAGACAATCCGGCGTTCCCGGAAAATAATAAAAAGTCTCGCCCCCGACCCCAAAAACATTATATATCCCAGGACCCAAAACAAATGATAGGGAGTAATAGCAGGGAGAGTGGTTCATGGGACAAGTTGGCACAGTTGATGATGCTTCCGGGCATCCGGACTCGAATGATAAAAAGATAACCGCATCATACAAGATCGCGATCTCGATCCTCTTCGGGTTACTGGGGTTTGTCCTTAACTTTCATACCATCAATTTTCCTTTCCCGCCATATATCGCCGTTGTCCTGATAGGGCTCCTGTTTCCGATGCTCATAACCCTCGCGTGGGGGTGGAGATACGGATTATTATCAGCTTTGGCAGGTGGCTGCCAATCGATGTGGTGGCTATGGGGCCCCAGCAATGGTTATGCTATATTCGTTGTCGTGCCTCCATTCACGCTATGGATCCTCTGGCACGGATTCTTTGCGGATCTACACAATAGGCGAGGAGGGCACGAATGGTGGCTAAATGCGTATGTTGTGGAGATCCCATTCCGGATACTCGGCACAATAAATCTATACACCATGGCAAGGTGGGCTATAACGCTTAACCCGCCTCCGTGGGGCTGGGCTTCCGCCGCAAGCAGCACAATCCCGATGCATTTTACCAATTTCGTGGTTATCAAGCAGTTTTTGGTTGCGTATATAATCTTATTGCTGACAGATGTGTTATTGAATCTTGGATTCATAAGAAAATTCTTTAGATTGGAGGAGAAGAGTAACCAGAAAAACACCAGCTATATTATAAGTGCCACTCTCCTGTTCGGGGTTTTTTTCTGGTTTATCGACAGCGTTGTTGGTTCTTTGATATTTTATAATGAGAATTCTTTTCTTGAGTTGCTTGCGCTGGATATCCCTCCCTACGTGCTTTATGTGAGAACTGCCTTCATCCTTGCTTGTCTGGCAGGAGGCGTGGTGGCGGCAGATTTCCTGCGCAAGCAGCATGAGAGCGAAGAGGCACTTGCAGAGAGTGAGGATCGGTTCCGGACGATCTTCGATTCGGTCAATGATGCCGTCTTCATCCATGACATAGATACCGGAGCAATCCTTAACGTCAACAACACGGCGTGTAACATGTACGGATATACCCGCGAGGAACTCCGCAGACTCGACGTGCAAACCATAAGCATGGGCGAAGCGCCGTACACTCAGGAAGACGCCATCGAGTGGATAAAGAAGGCAGCGGCAGGGGAGTCTCAGGTCTTCGAATGGGTGGGAAAGCACAAATCCGGACATCTGTTCTGGGAGGAAGTAAATATGAAAAGCGCGGTCATTGGGGGGCATGAACGTATGCTGGTGGTCGTGCGTGACATCACAGAGCGCAAGCATCTGGAGGAGCGGATGGTGCATCTCAACCTTGTGCTTCGTGCCATACGGAATGTTAACCAGCTTATCACAAAGGAACACGACCGGAGCAAACTGCTTCAGGGCGCTTGCAAAAACCTTATCGAGACTCGCGGTTATCACAATGCATGGATCGCTCTGCTGGATGAATCCGGACGGCTTGTAACGACTTCCGAAGCAGGGCTGGGTGAGGCGTTCGTACCCATGGTCGAACGACTGAAGCATGGAGAGTTGATCGAATGCGCTCAGAAGGCGCTTTTGCAATCTGATGTTGTAGTGATAGATGATCCGATTTCTGCCTGCCGCGGTTGTCCTCTGGCGGAAAGGTATGAAGGCAAAAGGGCAATGACCGCCCGGCTGGAGCACAAGGGAACGGTTTATGGTATCTTTTCTGTCGCAGTCCCTGCTGAACTTGCCACGGACAAGGAAGAGCAGTCCTTATTTTCCGAAGTAGCCGGAGATATTGCTTTTGGTCTACATGGTATCGAACTCGAGGAAGAGCGTAAACGTGCCGAAGAGGCGCTCCGAGAAAGCGAAGACCGTCTAAGGGTAAGACTCGATTACATCTTATCACCTGATAAAGATGTTAAAAATGTTTCCCTAACCGATTTAATTGATTTAGAAGACCTTCAGCAAATCCAGGATGCCTTTGCCGCTGCAAATGATGTAGCATCCATCATCTCAGATATCGATGGTATGCCAATCACAAAAGCAAGCAATTTCTGCGGTGTGTGCGAGATCACCAGAAGCACAGAAAAGGGAAATCTAAACTGCATAAAGTCCGACAGGATTCTTGGGGAAAAAGCAAAGGCACTTATGAAACCAACTTATGAAAAATGCCTTAGCTGTGGTTTTGTCGATGCCAGCGCTCCAATAATTGTTGGAGGTAAGCATATTGCAAACTGGTTGATCGGTCAGAGCAATGTAATGGCTGTCGATAAAAACAGAATTGAAACTTATGCAAAGGAAATTGATGCTGATATAGATGGAATGCTCGATGCTTTTGAAAGGATGCCGGAGATGTCGCTGGCAAAGTTCGAAGAAGTGCTTGACTTGTTATGGCTCATGGCGAAAAAACTCTCTGCTCTTGGACACAACAATCTGGTATTAGCTAAGGACATCACCGAGCGCAAGAGGGTTGAAGAGGCGCTGCGCAAGAGCGTTTTTGAGCTGAAGCGATCCAATGCCGAACTCGAGCAGTTCGCGTACGTCGCGTCCCACGACCTGCAAGAGCCGCTTCGCATGGTCTCTGGTTACATGCAGCTTATGAAGCGGCGATACGGGGGTAAACTCGACTCCGATGCCGACGAGTTCATCGGATTTGCTGTCGACGGTGCGAACCGGATGCAGACGTTGATCAATGACCTGCTTGCGTTCTCGCGTGTCGGCACGCGTGGCAAGCCGCTCACACCAACCGACTGCGAAACGCTCCTTGAGCAGACACTCACTAACCTGAAAGTATCTATTGACGATAGTGGCGCAGTGATTACTCATGACGCCCTCCCGACCGTGATGGCGGATGGCTCGCAACTGGCTCATTTGTTTCAGAACCTGATCGGTAACGCGATCAAGTTCCGGGGCGATGAGCCGCCACGCATCCACATCGCAGCGGAGCGAAAGGCTGGTGAATGGGAATTCTCGGTGACTGATAACGGTATCGGGATCTCCCCTGAATTCTTCGAGCGCATCTTTGTGATATTCCAGCGTCTGCATAGCAGGGACGAGTATGGAGGTACAGGGATCGGTCTTGCCGTCTGCAATAAGATCGTGGAGCGGCATGGCGGACGGATGTGGGTGGAATCGGAGCCGGGCAGGGGCTCGACGTTTTATTTCACGATCCCTGTAAAAGCGTCGGGTGAGCGGCTATGAACAGCGGTGCAGCAAAGGAAGAGGAGCAGAGCGTATGGATACGAGAGGAACGCGACGACCTGAATCTGATATTTGAGAGCATGGTTGTCGGCGTGTATCTGGTCTCGAAAGCCCGCAAACTGGGGTTTATGAACAGGGTTTTGCGGGAGAAGTTCGGAGATCAAGTTGGCGCTATTTGTTATGAAACGTTTCACAGTAGGCGGGTTCCCTGCCCATTATGCAAACTCTCAGAGGTGCTTGACAGGAAGACGGTGCGGTGGGAGTGGCATTCCCGGAAGGGCAGGCAGGATTTGCGACCTCGTTGGGACGCCTCTAACGAATGCAGGAGGAACTACATCGAAACTGACGATATTCCGGAATAGACGAAAAGTATTATAAGAAGATATTCCAGATATTCCAAACATTAAAACCTCATGATGAGGTCGAGAGTACGGGGGTAGGGCTTACGATAGTAAAGAAGATTGTCAAGATGCATGGAGGGGTAGCAGTGGAACCGGAATTGGGCGAGGGGAGTATATTTCACTTTGCCATCCCGAAAGAGGGCATAGAGGGGGCGGTGTATCATAAAGAAGAATCTTGAGATTATGCTGGTAGGGGGCGATCAGGTGGACCGGATGGCTTTCAACCGGTCTGTCAAGGAAAGTGGCAGTCCGCACGATTACACGGTAGCAAGCTCGGTTGCGGAAGCAAAGACGATACTCAATTCTACGAGATTCGACGTTGTGATTGCGGATTATCTGCTCGGGGACGGAACAGTATTTGATATCTTCGAGATGGGGGTGGATGCACCCATCATAGTGGCCACCGGGGTAGAGGTGAATATGAAGGAGTTTCTGGAAGGGCTTGCGAGGCAGTCGTTCCGGAGTTATCCGATCAAGGATACGAGGATCACCCCGGTCATCCATATAACCGATTATCCGCTTCCGGCATCTACTGCGATACATGTAGAGCTGATTATAAACAAACTGCTCTCAAACGTTTTCAAATATGCTTTTGCCGGACGGACTGAAGGGAAGGTCAAGGTCGGTTTCGGTGTAACCGGAGATGAGGAGGCAAGTCTGACCGTAAGCGATGACGGCGCTGGACTGGCCCGCCGGATTTGGTATCGATACAACCGGATCGCTTGGTCTGCGTCTTGTAAAGATTCTTGCAAAAGACCGGTTGCAGGGAGACCTCGAGGTCACCTGCACGGAAGGGACGACGTTTTTGATAACGTTTGGGATAGAGAGTGATTACAGGGAGGTAAACAGTCATGGAAACGATATATGAACCCATCGAGATTCTGCTTGTGGAAGATAACCCCGGCGATGTGCGCCTGACACAGGAGGTATTGAATGACGGCAAGGTACGAAACAACATGAGCGTGGTGAAGGATGGCACGGAAGCGGTTTCATTCCTGCAGCAGACCGGAGAGTATGCCGATGCGCCCCGGCCGGATATCATCCTGCTCGATCTGAACCTGCCAAAGAAGGATGGCAGAGAGGTGCTTGCAGAGATCAAAGACGATTTCAACTTAAAAAACATTCCGGTAGTGGTCTTGACCACATCGAGTGCGGAACAGGACATCTTCAAAGCTTATGACCTCCATGCGAACTGCTACATCACGAAACCTGTTGACCTCGACCAGTTCATCAGGGTGATAAGATCGATTGAGGATTTCTGGCTCACCATCGTGAAACTGCCGCGGGGCGAATATGATGGTAGATAGGCAGATTAAGATTCTGCTGATCGAGGACAACCCAGGAGATACCCGCCTGATAGAGGAGATGCTCTCAGAGGTGAGCGGAACTCTCTTCGATGTGGAGAATGCCGACCGGCTCTCGGATGGGCTAACGCGCATCCAAAAAGGCGGGATTGATGCGGTTCTGCTCGATCTCGGACTGCCAGACAGTGCCGGGCTTGATACATTTGAGAAGGTGCATGATCAGGCACCGGAATTGCCGATCGTGATGCTCACGGGTCTTGATGATACAGAGCTTGCCCTTGAAGGCATGCGCATGGGTGCACAGGACTATCTGGTCAAGGGCAGGGCGGATGGTGATCTGCTGGCACGCACACTACGCTATGCAATCGAGCGAAAGGCGGCAGAGGCGCGTATCGAGCACTTGAACAGTGTCCTTAAGGCGATCAGAAATGTCAACCAGTTGATTGTGGCAGAAACGGAGCGGGGCAGTCTCCTCAAGAAATCCTGTGACGCGCTTGTGGATGCACGGGGCTATGATGCTGCATGGCTTGGATTCCTCGGGGATGACGTGACTTTTGACTTGGTTGTGGGTTCGGGTTTCCGGGAAGATATCGCACATTTCAGCGATCGTGTGGCAGGTGGTGATCATCCCCCCTGCATCAGGGATGCACTCTCCCAGAAGGAGCAGGTCCTGGTCATAGACACGACAGACGTGTGCAGGGACTGCTTCTTCACAGACGCGTGTCTCGGAAGGGCGACTGCGGTCATCCGTGTGGAACATGGCGGCAGGTTATTCGGACTGCTCGCCGTCTCATTCGCACCCGATGTCGCAGTGGATGAGGAGGAGGAAGGGCTTCTTGCGGAGGTGGCTTCTGACATAGGGATCGCTCTTCATAACATTGAGATGAGGGATGCACATAAAGTTGCTGAGGACGCTCTTCTGGAGAGTGAGGAAAAATATAAAACCATTTATGATTCTTCCATAGATGCCATCATGATATTAACTCCTGAAGAGGGATTTCTCGGCGGAAATAGTGCTGCTATAAAAATGTTTGGATGTAAAGGCGATGAAGAATTTACCTCTAAGACTCCTGCTGATTTATCTCCTGTTTATCAGCCAGATGGAACCTTATCTTCAGTGAAAGCTCAACAGAACATGACAATAGCCATGAAAAAAGGATCACATTTCTTTGAATGGAAACATAAACGAATTGACGGGAGGGAATTTTTCGCTACCATTTTATTAACCCGGATAGAACTGCAAGGCAAGAAAATTCTTCAGGCGACTGTCCGCGACATCACCGAGCGCAAGAAGGCGGAAGACCAGATCAAACAATCCCTGCAAGAGAAAGAGGTGCTTCTGCGGGAGATTCATCATCGCGTAAAGAACAATCTCCAGGTTGTTTCGAGCCTCCTTAATATGCAGGCGCGAAATGCCAGGGATAAAAACACGATCGAGATACTATCTGAAGCAAGGGACCGGATAAGGACCATGTCGCTTATCCATTCCCAATTGTATGACAGCAGCGACCTTGCAGAGATAAATATGAAGGGGTTTGTGGATCTGTTGCTCGGGCAGTTGCTCCAGAGCTATCCGGTCGGGGATGCGAGAATTACTCATGTCGTCCGGGTGGATGATTATCCATTCCCGATATCGACTGCGGTGCCTGTCGGATTGATCATCAATGAACTGCTCTCAAACGCGCTGAAACATGCTTTCAATAGGAGGGACGAAGGGGAGATCGAGATTAGTCTCACCGCATCAGAAAGATGCGGGATCAATCTGACGGTGAGCGATGATGGCGTTGGACTGCCCAGGGGATTCGATATCGATGAGTCAAAGACGCTTGGTCTCCGTCTTGTAAAGATCCTCGCTGAAGACCAGTTGCAAGGGACCCTGGAGGTTACGAACAATGGTGGAGCAACCTTCAGAATAGAATTTGAAACGAAAACTGGCTAACCTGAGGGGCGTCAATCATGAATAGAGCAAGAGATGATGGGGGTAAAATGAAGAAGAAGCGATTGGAAAACGGAGAAGCGTCCAAACTTATCGTTCTTGGGTTCATGATCGCTTTCTGTCTGTTTGTAACTTATTATTTTCATTTTATTTTAAAAAGTGACACCATCTTTACGCATCTCTTCTATGTGCCGATTATCCTTGCGAGCCTGTGGTGGCAGCGTAAAGGAATATTTGTTGCTGTGTTCCTTGCCTTACTGCTACTGGTCTCACATCTCATAAGCCCGCTTGAGACGCCCATAATAGGATCGGACATCACAAGGGCACTTATATTTATACTCGTTGGTGCAGTGGTTGCCACCCTGAGTGAAAGGAAGCGGATACTGGAGGACCGACTGCAGGCATACAGCAGGACACTGGAGCAGCAGGTGGAAGAACGTACGAGTAAACTCAGACAATCGGAAGAAAAACAGCGTGCGATTCTGGAGAGCATCGGCGATGCCGTCCTCGTTCTGGACGGGGGCTTGAATATTGTATGGGCAAACATGATCGCAGTGAACCAATACGAAGCTGTTATCGGTAGAAAGTGCTACAAAACATATAGATGGTTACAAGAGCCGTGTGCCGAATGCATTGTCAGAAAAACTTATGCAGACGGGGTATTAAGGACCTCGGAAGAAGAAAGCATCCTGAAAGATGGAAACCGTATCAATTTTATAGTAAGTTGCTCACCGATCAGAAATCCGGATGGAGAGATAATCTCCGTTGTCGTGGTGCTGCACGATATCACCAAGCACAAGCGAGCGGAAGACCAGATAAAAGCATCCCTGCGAGAGAAAGAAGTGCTGCTTCTGGAGATACATCATCGCGTAAAGAACAATCTCCAGGTTGTTTCAAGCCTCCTTAATATGCAGGCGCGGAATGCCAGGGATAAAAACACGATCGGGATACTCACTGAATCCAGGGACCGGGTAAATACGATGGCGCTTATCTATAGCCGATTGTATGAAAGCGGAAACTTATCCGAGATAAATATGAAGGGGTTTATGGATAAATTGTTAGCGCAATTGTTCCAGATTTCTCCGGTTCAAGATGTGAAGATTACCCCGATCATCCGCGCAAGCGATTGCTTACTTCCAATTTCTATAGCGGTTCCTGTCGGATTGATCATCAATGAACTGTTATCAAACGCGCTGAAACATGCTTTCGATGGGAGGGACGAAGGGGAGATCGAGCTCAGTCTCACCGCATCAGAAGGAGGCAGGATCGATCTGACGGTGAGCGATGACGGCGTTGGACTGCCTTCGGGATTCGATATCGATACGTCAAAGACGCTTGGACTCCGTCTAGTAAAGGTCCTCGCTGAAGACCAGTTGCAAGGGAACATAGAGGTGATCAGCGACGGGCGGACAACCTTTAAGATAGGATTTGGCATAGAGGGTGATGGGTCTGCCGATTGACCGGATGGAAGCAGATTTGAGACCGGAAGTGCTTTTTTGCGTTCAAGGAAGGAGTTGTCTGATTTCCATACGTACGGTTGAATGGGCGATGTTTTTATTAGGACTTGTTGCAAATCACCAGTGAATAGATACTATGCCCTATTAAAAACTGGTCCAAACCTTCTTCAGAAATCGGGAACGAATTGATGGATGGAAAAGTAAATGAATATCCGAACAAAATTTCTTGCCGTCATGGTTTCGCTTGTTTTGATTACAGGCATGGCTGCCATCCTGATTGGCAGAACCGTTTCAACGAGTATCATCGAAGAAAGTGTCAGCAATAATTTAGAGACGACCGCACAATCAAGAGCGAACCATATCGGGACGGTTTTGGGTGAGTATGACCAGGAGACTGCGCTGCTGTCAGTAGAGAGTGCTTTCAGGGACGTAGTAGATGAAAACAAAAATCATACCTGGAGTATGGAGGCTGCCAACCTGAGAATAAGTAGTGCGATACAAGCGCATGACGCTATTTCAGGGATTGAGGTTATGGATAAAAATGGTACCGTGGTTGTTTCCAACCGTATGGACACTGAAAGTGATGAAAATGCGAGTGAACTCTTCCGGGTAGAGAACGGAAAAATTTTCGCTATAAACCCCAGTACCTCGGTATTCACTGGCGATGACATCATACGTGTAGCAACACCGATCCTGGTGGATGGTGAATTCTCAGGGGTTATCTTTATAGACTTTGACGCAGAAAAAATATTTAGGGTAGCAACAGACAGAACAGGTCTGGAAGAGACCGGGGAGATATACATCCTGAACAGGGATGGCTACATGATAACCCCATCGAGATTTATTGATGACACGCCCCCGAAACAAGATGTTGATCCTGAGCGTTTTGACAGCACATCTGCAGCAGCATTATACACGAATTATCGCGGTGTGAATGTTCTCCGGGCTTACGCACCCATACCTGCGATGGACTGGTGTTTAGTGGCAGAGATTGATGAAGAGGAGGCGTTCGCATCGGTCGCCAGACTGACTGCTACGATGTTTTCGGTCTTTATAGGTCTTTTACTCCTGGGCACATTGGTCTGCATCCGGGTATCAAGAACGATAACAGACCCGATTGTGAAATTGCATCGTGGCACTGAAGAGATAATGAAAGGGAACCTGGATTACAAAGTCGGTACCGGAACAGAGGACGAGGTCGGGGAACTTTCAAGGGCGTTTGATGCGATGACGTCCAACCTGAAAGAATCCGGAAGGGAACTTGCAGAGTACAGTAAAGGTCTTGAGAAGAAGGTGGAAGAAAGAACTGCGAGACTGGATGAGCTACTTGAGGAACAGAAAGCCCTGCTCTCGACCATTCCGGCATTCGTCTACTTCAAGGACATGAATGGAAATTATATTGCAGCAAACAAGGCTTTTGCCGATAAGACCGGAACTTCTGTAGGTGAGATAGTAGGTAAAACCGATTATGATTTCTTCCCGAAGACGCAGGCGGACGCTCACAGAGCGTATGACCAGGAAGTGATGGAATCCGGCGAACCGAAATACGATATCGAGGAACTCGTCACCGAAGCAGACGGTGGGTTTGGGTGGACTTCCACAAGCAAAACCCCTTTCTTCGGTTCCGGTGGCAATGTCATCGGCATGGTCGGGATGACGCTTGACATCACCGAGCGCAAGAAGGCGGAAGACCGGATAAAAGCAGCCTTGAAGGAGAAAGAGGTGATGCTCCGGGAGATACACCACAGGGTAAAGAACAATCTCCAGGTCGTTTCGAGCTTGCTTAATATGCAGGCGCGGAATGCCACAGATAAAAAGACGATCGGGATACTCTCTGAATCGAGGGACCGGGTAATGACCATGTCTCTTATCCATTCCCAATTGTACGAGGACAGTGACCTTGCAGAGATAAATATGAAGGAGTTTGTGGACCGGTTGCTCGGGCAGTTGCTCCAGAGTTATCAGGTCGGGAATACGAGAATTACTCGTGTTGTCAGGGTGGATGATTACCCATTCCCGATATCGGCCGCGGTGCCTGTCGGATTGATTATCAATGAACTGCTCTCAAACGCGCTGAAACATGCTTTCGGTGGGAGGGACGAAGGGAAGATCGAGGTCAGCCTCACCGCATCAGAAGGAGGCAGGGTCAATCTGACGGTGAGCGATGATGGCGTTGGACTGCCTCGGGGATTCGATATCGATACGTCAAAGACGCTTGGACTCCGTCTCGTAAAGATCCTCACTGAAGACCAGTTGCAAGGAACCCTGGAGGTCACGAGCGATGGCGGAGCAACCTTTAAGATGGAGTTTGACATCATTGATGACTGAGGGTTTGCTACGAAGAGGCGGGTGAAGAGTAGCATTCTATAATCGACGTAGGTGCGGGTCATTTTGCATCGCCACCCATAGAAAGGGTTATATGAAGTTCGTGAAGTTTGTTACAGGAAGATGCAGGAGGTAAGATGGACGAATCCATATCATTACGGGAACTTGTTGACGTTGGTATAGTTCAAGCCATTCAGGATAGCTTTGCAAAGACCGTCGGGGTATCTTCTGTAATTTTTTTGCCAGATGGTGATGCTTTAACGCGTTTTAGCAATCCAATCAAATTTTGCAGTCTGATCCAATCAACAAAAGAAGGGAGACGGCGTTGTTTTCAATCATTCGCAGAGATGAGCAGAAAGGCAGTTGAGTTGAGCGAGCCCGAAATCATGTACTGCTTCGCGTATGCTGCTCATTTCGTCGCGCCGATCATCATCGATGGTGAGCGCAAAGCAACCATGTATGCAGGTCAATTCAAACCTGAGAAGTTCTCGCCCGAACAATTAAAAGAACTCGAAGAGATAGCTGTGGAGATCGACCTGGACCCGGAACTACTCGTCAAAGAGGCGAAGAATATGCATACGGTCGGAGACGAGGTGGCTCTGGATTGTTTACACTCGTTCTTCCGAACAGTGAAGGTTATTGCAGAACTTGGCGCGCAGGCGCTTGAACTGCGCCAGACGAAGGATGCACTGCAGGAGGCATGCGATGGACTGGAGGTCCGTGTAGAGGAGCGCACCGCTGAACTCGCGGGAGCTAACGAGGAACTGAGGCAGGAGGTTGTTGAGCGCAAAGCCATGGCGGAAGCGCTTCGCGAGAGCGAGACTAAGTACCGCCTGCTCACAGAGACATTAAAAGATGCAATTCTATCGTTCGACATGGACGGGCGTATCACATACCTCAACCGAGCTGCGATAGAACTGGGCGGGTATAGTGAGGAAGAGGCACTACAGATGAACATCACAGATATCCTACCCGAAGACCAGCTCTCCGGATTCTATGAACGTTTTTCTATGCGTGCTGCTGGTGGAGCCAAGATTTTCCTTTACGAAACGGATTTCATCAACAAGGCAGGAGAGCGGATATCGGTGGAAGTGAACTCCTCGATGATTACAGAGGATGGTGGACCATTCAAAATGCTTCTTGCCTGCCGCGACATCACAAGGCGCAAAGCCGCGGAAGAGCAGATCAAACGATCCCTGCGAGAGAAGGAGGTGCTTATGCATGAGATACATCACCGCGTAAAGAACAACCTCCAGGTCGTGTCAAGCTTGATTTCGATGCAAGCACGAACCACCCGGAATAAAGAAGTGATCGATGTGCTCTCCAAATCCCAGAGCAGAATAAATACTATAGCTCTTATTCACACCCAATTATATGAAAGTGAAGACTTATCAGAACTAAATATGAAGGAGTTTGTAGGCACATTGTCGGAACAGTTGTTCCGGAGCTATCAGGTCAACGACGCAAAGATTGCCCGGATCGTTCGCGTGGCGGATCTCCGATTTCCGAGCTCTGTTGGGGTGTATGTCGGGCTGATCATCAATGAACTGCTCTCAAACGCGCTGAAACATGCTTTTGGTGAGAGGAAGAACGGAAAGATCGAGGTCAGTCTCACTGCATCAGAAGGAGGCAGGGTCAATCTGAGGGTAAGCGATGATGGCGTTGGACTACCCCCCGGATTCGACATCAATAAAACCGGATCGCTCGGTCTCCATCTGGTAAAGATACTCGTTGAAGACCAGTTGCAAGGGACCCTGGAGGTCACGAACGAGGGAGGAGCAACCTTTAATATGAAGTTTGACCTAAAAGACAGTGGGGGTAGTTCGTACGGAGAAGATAAGAATACTGATCGTTGAGGACGAGGCCATCGTAGCCGAAGATCTGGAACTGGCAGTTACCAATATCGGCTACGAAGTGGTCGGACGTGCGGTCAGTGCGGATGCCGCTGTAAATAAGGCGGTCGAACTGAAGCCAGATCTGGTATTGATGGATATCGTCCTTCGAGGGGAGAAAAACGGTATAGATGCTTCTCAGGAGATAAAAGAGAAGGTAGATATTCCTGTTATATTCTTAACAGCGTATTCGGATGTCGGGCTGATCGATAGAGCCAAGAGCACAGAGCCGTATGCTTACCTTGTCAAGCCGTTTCAGGAGCGGCAACTCCTCGCATCCATCGAAACGGCTCTTCACAAGAGCGGGATCGAGAAGCGGTTAGAGGAGAGTGAAGAATGGCTTGCAACAACCCTTATGAGTATCGGTGATGCTGTGATCGCCACCGACGGAGCGGGCTGTGTGAAGTCCATGAATCCTGTCTCGGAGAGACTGACCGGATGGAAACAGGGGGATGCTGCCGGAAAACCCCTGACAGATGTCTTTAAGATTATAAACGGAGAGACCGGCGAAGAGATCGAGAATCCGGTGACAAAGATACTCAGGGAAGGTGTCGTTGTCGAGCTGGCTGACCAAACGACGTTGATGGCAAAGGACGGAGCGAAAATACCGATCGATGATAGCTTTGCACCGATCAAAAATGATAAAGGCAGTATCATCGGCACTGTCCTGGCTTTCCGGGACGTAACCGAGCGGAAAGTCGCGGAGGATGCACTGCGTGAGAGCGAAGAGAGATTCAGGATGATGTTTGAGAGCATGAGTGATGCCGTAGCCGTCTATGAGGTGGTTGATGGAGGAAAGGATTTTATCTTCAAGGATTTTAACAGAGCAGCAGAGAAGGTAGACGATATAAAGAGGGAGGACCTGATCGGCAGGAGCGTGCTCGATGTGTTTCCGGCAGTTGTGGATTTCGGACTTTTCGGTGTTTTCCAGAGGGTATGGCAGACCGGAAAGCCAGAGCATCACCCGATCTCCTTTTACAAGGATGAGAGGATCGCTGGCTGGAGAGAGAACCATATCTACAAACTGCCATCCGGCGAGATCGTTACGATCTATGAAGACGTTACCGAGCGAAAACAGACGCAGGATGAACAGGAGCGCCTCGTAAAAGAACTTGAAGCAAAGAACTCTGAGATGGAGAGATTCACTTACACAGTCTCCCACGACTTAAGATCGCCACTCACCACCATCCAGGGCTTCGCAAACGTGCTCCGCATGGACCTGGAGAAGGGCGAGATCGAGAAAGTAAAAAACAATCTGAAATACATAGAAAATGGGATAATAAAGATGGCGCGGCTCTTGAACGACACACTGGAACTCTCACGCATCGGTCGCGTTGCAAACCCATCCGAGGACGTGCCGTTTGGCGAACTCGTGTCAGAAGCACTGGAACAGACATCAGAGCAGATAAAATCAGGCGGGGTCGAAATCTCGGTATCTGAGGACTTCCCTGTGGTCTATGTGGACCGGATAAAGATCGTTGAGGTGCTGGTAAACTTAATCGAGAACAGCATAAATTACATGGGCGATGAGCCGCATCCGAGGATAGATATCGGCTATCGCACCGAGGATGGTGAAACCGTCTTCTTCGTGCGCGATAATGGGATAGGGATCGACCCGGGGTCGCACGAGAAGGTATTTGAGCTATTCTGCAAACTGGACAGGAGCACCAGAGGGACCGGTGCCGGTCTTGCCATCGTGAAACGGATAATCGAGGTGCACGAGGGTCGCATCTGGATAGAGTCAGAGAAGGGGGGCGGCTGCACGGTCTGCGCAACACTGCCCATTGCACCATGTTAGGCGATAAATGTAAAACGCCGAGAGTGAGATTCGAACTCACGCGGTGACATGCACCACCGGTTTTCAAGACCGGCGCCGTAGTCCGCTTGGCTATCTCGGCAGCACAATGACATCGCCCTGCTGGATTATATCACTTTCTCCAGAAATCAGGGATCAGCAGCACAAGCACAGTGAATATCTCGAGTCTGCCGATCCACATGCAGAGAATCAATACCAGTTTTCCGATCGGGTGAACACCACCGAAATGCGCGGCAGGACCGATGATGTTGAATCCGGGTCCCACGTTTCCGAGCGCAGTTGCAGCAGCACTCGTTGCGCTGACAGTATCCATGCCGAGAATGCTCAAGATCAGCGAAGCGACTGCGAATATGAAGATATAGAGGATGAAGAACGATAATATCGCCTCCATCACGCCCTGTGGCACCATCTGCCTTCCGAGCCGGATCGGCAGGATCGCCTTTGGATGCAGCGATCTGAACAACTCGCGGTACCCGTATTCGATCAGTAGCAGCAGCCGCACAACCTTCATCCCGCCGCCGGTCGATCCGGCACATCCGCCGATGAACATGAGTAGAAACAGCACCATTCTGGCGGCATCGGGCCATGCATCAAAGTCTGCTGTCGCAAAACCGGTGGTCGTGACGATGGCTACCACCTGGAACAATCCGAGCCGGATCGAATCAAATCCATGAGTGCCCCACAGCACAAGCACGATCAGCAGCGTGGCGCAGAATACGATGCAGGTATACAGTCTGAACTCCGAATCTCGAAAGAGATGCTCTGCCCCACCGCGCAGCACCCAGTAGTGTAGCGCAAAGTTAGCGCCCGCAACGAACATGAAGAATATCACGATGTATTCGATCAGGAAACTGTGGAAGAACGCTATACTCTCGGAATGCGGCGAAAATCCGCCTGTCGACATCGTGCTGAATGTGGTGCAGAGCGCGTCATAAAACGTCATTCCGCTGAGCCAGAGTACAAACACCTCGACAGCAGAAAACCCGATATAAACAGACCAGAGGATCTTTGCGGTCTGGCTGAGTCTCGGTCTCAGTTTATCGCCAATGGGATCCGGCACCTCTGCGCGGAACAGATCGCGTCCTGCAACCGCAAGTTTCGGAAGGATCGCAAGAAAGAGCACGATGATTCCCATGCCGCCGAGCCACTGGGTGAAACTGCGCCAGAATAGCAGACTCTTCGAGCAATCCTCGATAGCAGGCAGTATCGTCGAACCAGTGGTGGTGAATCCTGACATCGACTCAAATAGCGCATCCAGGAGGGGGATCCCGCTGAGTATGTATGGCAGCGATCCGAACATCGCTACTGAGAACCAGCCGATAGCTACGATAGCGAAACTCTCTTTTATTGGGAGATCGTCGATTTCATGCGTCTTCAGTCCGGAAACGATTCCAACTACAAATGTTATGACCGCGGAGATCAGGAAAGGGTTATAATTATCGTTATACCAGAGTGCGACCACAAGCGGAACCAGCATCGTCATCCCAAGAAATCTCAGTACCGCGCCTATAAGATTGGTGATGGTATTATAATTCATGTTCGATCAGTTTTACTGCCCCGTACCGACGATCCGCACCGCAAGCTTGCGATTCCTTGGACCATCCAGTTCCACAAAAAAGACGCTCTGCCATGTGCCGAGAGCCAGCCCCCCATTCTCGATTGGCATACACACGTTGTTTCCGAGAACGACCGCCTGCAGGTGCGAACGTGCATTATTGTCGATCCGGTCATGCGCGTACCTCCCTTGCGGAACTATAAGATTTAGTAATTTTAATATATCTTCTTTGAGCCCAGGCTCGTTCTCATTTATGATGATCGCTGTTGTGGTGTGCGGGCTGTATGCCATTGCCATGCCAGTCCCGATTCCTGCCTCTGCGATCTCCTTATTTAACGATGCCGTGATATCGATGAGCTGTATACGACTGGTTGTCTGGATATTCATCTCTTAATCTGCTTTTGATCGCTGGATTGTAAAGTTTTTGGCGGCAGAGGGTCTCACGGCTTATGGTGTTACCGGATCTCCAGAGACTTCCAGGACTTCACGAGCAGGGTAGGGGGAAGTGTAGATGAGATCCGAATGAGATCAGGACATGCGGAAGGTTTAAATATGATCGAGTATTTCGACTGTGTGACATACTATTATTATGCCATATTATGGCATGAATTGCTGTTGATTATCCGCACAATAACGCCACACTCATGCATAAACAGCATGATCAGGATAGATGCCCTATGCCCCCACCTATAGCACTCACGCGAATATCCCTGCACCCCTTGAAGACGCCACGGTCGGCATCCAGTAGTAATTCATATTTATTTATTTTTGCAATCATATTCTCATTATATGATACTATAAGTACCGCCCTCTGCGTAAACGCGAATGGTCACGAATACGAATTGAGCACACTTCTTAAGTGGGCTATATACAACTTTGGTGTGGCAGGTCTTGCAGGTGTGAAGATGGGTGTGACACTGGTCGCTCTGGCTACTGTTTACTGGATCGTAGCGAATGGTATCCAGCTCGGACGAAATGGAGTAAAAAAGTTTTATGGCGTCTATCTTGGAGTGATATTAAGTAATGCTTATGCAGGTACCTCAAATATTTCTGTAATACTCGGAAATGGTTCTTTTTACCTTTTGGATTTAAATGCCGCGCAAATAGCGTTGTTGCTGGCATTTCTGCCACTGCTTGTGATACTGCTTGTGGTTTTATTTTTTGACATATCATAAAGGTTCACGCTCTGGGAAGTTGACACTGCCCCGCGGAGCGCAAGGTATTTCAACATAGCGCAACAATGGCACTCTATGAAAACATACGGAGTTCGCATCTGAATGAATTTGAAAATCCTTAACAAAACAGATAATGAACTGGAAATGGAGATTGTAGGTGAGACGCATACCCTGCTAAACCTTTTAAAAACGATTCTTCTGGAAGATGATGCCGTTGAGATCGCTACGTATGATATCAAGTATCTCGGCATCAGCGAACCGGTCATGTATGTGCGCACAAACGGCAAGGATCCGGTACAGGCGGTGCGAAGCGCACTCCAGACAATGATCGCGATATGCGATGAATTCATGGGCGTATTCACAGGTTCGATCGATATATGATGCATGATGCGAAGGTTTTATCAATACGCGCATACCAGTGAGGAAATCAATGAGTGAAAGCGAAATCCTTGAAGAGATCAAACAGGCAGAATCAGACGCCAATGCGATGGTCGAACAGGCTCATACAGACCGGAAACAGGCGGTTGTGGCTGCAAAGGATGAGGCGCGTAAGATTATAAGTGCTGCAGAGGAGCGCGCCAATGACCATGCCGCCCATCTGCTGGGGACTGCGAGAGAGCAGATATCAGAGGAGCGCCAGAAGATCATTCTCCAGGGAAGAAGTGACGCGAATAAGCTTTTGGAGACTGCATCGGGAAAGATCGATGACGCAGTCGATTTCCTACTTGTAGAATTTGAGAAGGTAGTTCATGCTAAAACCGAAGCAGATGAGTAAGGTGCTCCTGACCGGGCACAAGGATGTTCTTGAGCCAACCATCGAGACGCTACATGATCTACATGCGCTGCATATCGAGGAGTACGTAGAAGAGGATTATTTTCACATCGGAACGCCGCTCTCCGGTGCTGATGAGGATTCGAAGAAACTCTTGAAACTGCGTTCGATCGCGAGTTTTCTCGGGATCAAGAAACCGTACCCTAAGCCGATCAATGCTCGCCAGCTATCCTCTGAACTCGAAGGGAAGCTCGAAACACTTGGCGGCGTGGTATCAGGGAAACTGGGGCGGAAATCACAGATCGAGGCAGACTTAAAGGATGTGCAAACCGGAATGCACGAGGTTGAGGCGTTCTCAGGGATTCCTGTGAATTTCGATCTCTGCGGAGGGTATGAAACACTTCACGTCTTTGCCGGAACCGTCAGGAAAGGGGCGGATGTTCAGGCAGGGCTGAAAAGGATCACGGAGGAGTATCAGTTCTTCACCGGCAACACAGGCGTTTTCATACTGGCAGTCCCGGTCAAGCACAGGGATCAGGTAACAGAGCTGTTAGCTGAATACGAGTTTGGCGAGGTCAAGATACCTGCAATCTCAGGCACACCCGATGACCTGATAAGCGAACTTAAGAACCGGCAGGATTCACTTACAAAGGATCTCGAGTCCCTATCTTCGGAGATAGACTCGGTGAAAGCGGAGTACGCGGATTTCATCCTTGCGAGCGAGGAGTTGTTATCCATCGAGACGCAGAAGAAAGAGGCGCCACTGGTCTTTGCGACATCAGAGCACACATTCGTGATCGATGGCTGGATTCCGGATGATGAGTTCGAGACCGTGAGGTCCAGGGTCGAAGAAGCGACCGGCAACCGGGTTTACGCAACGATTGTGGAAGAGCCGGTCGATGAAGCGAATATCCCGATCGAATACGACAACCCCAAGATCGTGAAGCCGATGGAAGCGGTCATGAATCTCTATGCCCGTCCAAGATACCACGAGATCGATCCAACTACTTTTGTGTTCATCGCATTCCCGCTATTTTATGGATTGATTCTTGGAGATATCGGGTACGGATTGATCTTACTTGCGATATCTCTTTATGGCAGGTCTAAACTGCACGGGGAAGGATGGAACTCGCTTTTCACGGTCCTGATCTACTGTAACATAGTTACGCTATTCTTCGGAATACTATACGGTGAATTCCTTGGATTCCCGCTGGCAGGGCTTCATGGGCATCCGGGCTTGATTCCGGGGTGGGATACCATTTCACTCTTTGAGGGTCTGGGTGGTGAGCATATCACATATCCGATCCACAGGACGCACCTCGTAACTACCCTTCTTGTCCTGACCCTCTTAATCGGCGTGATACATATCAACATAGGGCTTATCGCCGGGTTCCGGAATGTGCTTGTGAAACACGGCATGAAAGCGGCGATACTCGAAAAGATCGCATGGATCGTGCTGCAAGTTGGCATATTCCTTCTACTCTTCGGAATGATGGGATTTGTCCCGAGTATGGTGCCGGGCGCAGTTGTATTCGCGCTTGCGGTCATCATGCTGGTCGCAGGAGAGGGTGGTACCGCTATTATGGAGATACCATCCATTCTGAGTAACGTCCTTTCGTACTCAAGACTGCTTGCGGTCGGTCTATCGTCGATCGGCATCGCAACAGCAGTCAATATTATGTCGGGAATGATGTTTGATAGCGGCGGGCTCTTCATAGTCGTTGCAGCGATCATATTCATACTCGGACATGCGCTCAATACCGCACTGAGCATAATTGCCCCCGGACTGCACGCACTCAGGTTGCAGTACGTGGAATTCTTTACCAAGTTCTACGAAGGCGGGGGCAGGATATATAATCCATTCGGATACAATAGAATATACACAGAGGAATAAAAATGGCAATAGATATAGCAGCAGCAACGGTTGAACAGATACTGACAAACCAGAAAGGCTTGATCGCAATCGGCGCAGGGCTCGCAGTCGGACTAACCGGTCTCGGCTCGGCTATTGCGGAGAAGGATATCGGTTCCGCAGCGGTCGGGGCATTTACCGAGAAAGAGGAACTCTTTGGTAAGGGTCTGATCATGACGGTTATTCCGGAGACGATTGTGATCTTCGGATTCGTTATCGCGATCATGCTGATCCTGTGATCATGGGGCTGGAAAACGTAGTTTCCGATATCCTGAAGAGCGCAAAAGCCGAGGTATCTGCAATCGTTGCAGATCGGGATAGTGAGGTATCCTCGATTGTTGAGGAGGCAAAGCGCACAGGCGAGCGGATCACTGGCGAGAAAGTAGCATCTGCCGAAGAAGAGGTGACGCGCATCAGAAAGCAGGAGATCTCTGGCGCGAATCTTGAGGTAAGAAGGATGATGCTTAATACGCGCAAAGGTGTACTGGACGAGACCCAGAGGCAGACAGCAGAGCGTCTCCATGAACTGGACACCGAATCGCTCCTAAGGTCGCTCGTCCGGGCGCATAGCGGTGACGCCACGCGGGTATACTCAAGTAGGCAGGATCAACCGGTCGTTGAGAGATTGTGCGATGAACTGCTTGAGGCTAAACTGAGAAAACTCGAATACGCAGGTAATATCGACTGTATAGGCGGAATCGTCCTTGAAACTGAGGACGGGACCGTCAGGTTGGATTACACATTCGATACCATCTTAAGCGAGGTTGGCGAGCGGTCGATGAAGCAGATATCCGGCATCCTCTTCGATACGGCACTTGAAAACCAAGTCGCAGGGCGGCATCCACCAAAACAAGGATTGAAACGCTGACATGATTCTTGTCCTGTCGATCGGCGGTTCCGTGATCGACCACGATCGGGATCGGCTCACAGAGTACGCAGGGATACTTCAGGGTCTGAGATCAGACCACACGGTCTTTGTTGTGGTCGGAGGCGGCGCGACTGCCCGCGATTACATCGGAATAGCACGCACATTCGATGCGGATGAGGCGTTCTGCGATTTAATCGGGATTGCAGTCACCCGATTGAATGCGCGTCTCCTCATTGCCGCGCTCGGAAGTGCCGCGTACCCGGTTCCTCCTGAGACACAGGAAGACGCAAGCGTCGCCGCGCTTTTTGGCAGGATCGTTGTTATGGGCGGGACTACCCCTGGGCACACGACCGATGCGGTCGCAGCAATCCTTGCGGAATACGTTCACGCGGACATCTTGATCGATGCCACATCCACAGACGGCATATACACAAAAGACCCGAAGAAGCACCCGGACGCTGTGAAACTCGATGAACTATCCCCGGCACGCCTGGTCGAGATCATCGCTGCTGAGAGGATGGGGGCTGGCGCGAATCTGCCGCTTGATATACTTTCAGCAAAGGTCATCGAGCGGTCAGGGATTCTCACCGTCGTTCTCGATGGGAGAGAGCCCGGACTGGTGGTAGACGCTGTTGATGGGAAGCGGGTCGGGACATGCCTGCGGTGATGTCGATTTTTTCACAAAAAATCGAGCAAAAACTGCCCTTCGGGCGGGGGTGGCGATATCAATTATTTCACTTTCGGGAAGTTGTTTCGGGTATAACGGCGTGCCCTTTGTCTCCCTGAAATAGGTATTGCAATGCTTGCAGTGACACTGTCTGAAAATTAAGTGATTTTATCACCGCGGAGGGCGCAGAGTTTCGAGACCGCGAAAGTCCTCTGCGCACGAATGTCGCCTCCGAAAGGATGAGCACGCATAAGCAAACTACCATGTTTGATTTACACTGCTACGTTCGTCAGATACAAGAATGGAAGAGGTGTCGTCGCATAACATAGAGGTTTTATGTAAATGAAAGCGTGCTTCGGGTGAGTGAGGAGAGTAAGCCCCCTTCTGTTCATAGCAGCATTCGACTACGCGCCATACCCGGGCACGGCTGGACTCCGCTTCTCGCTTTCGCGATTGCCCTGTGTTGGCTTGCACCCACGGGGATTCACCGTTTCATCCAGCGATATGCGACCTCAGCCTTCCGGCATCATTGCATTGGCATATCGCGGTAGCGTTTCTGTGTCAGAGCCAGAACTCTCGCCCTAAGCCATTTCGGCATCCGTGTGTCCAGTGGTGGAGGGACTTTCCTCACGACTTGTGGTCGCGGCGGCTGCTCTTCCTCTCTCGGTTATTGTCTGGTCTCTCGGTGGTATTATATGTTGTCGCGTGAGTGCGGCAGAGAGGCGGTCAGCTTGCTCTGGTACTTGCATCAAACATGGATGGAACATGGATGCATACGAATGTTCGAACACGTACAGAACCGCCACGAAATCAGAGTGATTTCACGGGAGTTTTCGATTGTGCCCTTCCACTCCNNTATAATATCTTAAAACACAAAGTCAGAACCAGAGCACCAGATGAATTGCCAGCCCCAGATAATGGGATAAAGGAATGGTGAAATAACCATGTGGGACGCCATATTAAACAAATTCAAGAAATATCCGGCGCAGGAGCGGGTCGTGCGCCTGCTGCTGGAGCGCGGCTTTCAGGTCACACCGGACGGAAAGGTGGTCTCAGGCGGCATACGACTGGCGCACACCCAGATAGCAAGGGAGGCTTCCGTCGATCGCAGGGCAGTTGATGGCGCGGCATCGATGATCATAGAGGATCCACTGCTCAAAATCGTTTTCACGAACATCCGCCCGATCTCATCGCTGCGTGAGGTTGCGCCCGATCTCAAACTCGGCGTGATCGTCATAACGCCGATGGATGCCGCCCGCACAGGCATTCTTGCCTCGGTGGCGGTGTCTGTGGCAGAACGCGGGATCAGCATCATGCAGGCGATCGCTGACGACCCGCGGCTTGCCGAGCGCCCGACGCTGACCATCATAACCGATCGGCAGATACCTGATGATCTTGTCGGAGAACTGCTGAAGTGCGAGGGCGTGCGAGGGGTCAGCGTCTGCTGACTGCATATATCGTTACCCTGCAGACGTTTGAGGTGGAGGTGGTTGTTGCGGTTTTGGGCGGGGTGGTCAGTTTCACGCTCTCTTGGGTGAGGTTTATGTGGTAGGAGGACAACGATTACTGGGAGGGCTCGTACAGGAATGAATACAGATCAACTTGTTGAAATGGCTGATGCTGACAAAGACATTCTTGCAGCCATTCTTTTTGGCAGTTCTGCGAGGGGGGAGGTATGCCGAGATATCGATATCTGTCTTGTCACAGACCCTAAAAGGACTATGAATCTTGCAAGAAAGGATCTGGCATATCTCGCGAGGTTCGATTTTGACATTCACACGTTTGAGGAACTGCCCGTCTGTATCAGGATGCGAGTACTTAAAGAGGGTAAGTGTCTGCTATCGAAAGATGATGATGCGCTCTATGATCTTGCACATAGAACAGTGCAGGAATTTGAAGATTTCAAGTTGAGATATGAAGACTATCTTGAGGTGATTCTACATGGATAGAGCACGGATATTAAGTAAACCGGACTAAATGAGGCGGCATCTCGATAAAATCAAAGAAATCGCTCCGGATAGCCTGGAAGAATATGAAGAAGATGAGGTAACAAGGAGAGCCATCGAGCGGCTGCTACACATTTCAATCGAAGCGGTCATTGACATCTCATACCTTTTTGTCAAGGAACTGCGACTTGGACTGCCGACAAGCGAGGAAAGTTACTTCGATAAACTTTCGGGAAAAGTGCTGACGCCGCAGATGGTTGAGAAACTACAAGAGATGCGGCGATTCCGTAATGTCATGGTGCATCGATATGACAAGGTGGATGATATCAGGGTGTATTATATCGTTTGGAACAGGCTTGGTGATCTGTATGAATTTAAAGAGGAAGTTCCTCGAGTTTTTGAGGAAAGGAGATTTCTGACGGGGTATTTGGTTGGCGGTGTAGGGTCGAAAACGGCATTGGTTGGCGGGGGCGATGGTTACTTTCACCCTGCTCTTTTGGGTGGGGTTTATGTGGGATGGAGGGGGATGTATGTATGAGGGTGTGTAACGATGCGAAGTGCAGGGAACAAAACGAAGATATGGGGCAATTGAACCATGTACAACTTTATCGTAGATTTGTTTACTGAAGATGATTACAACTCTTTGTTAGAGGAGGGCGAGGAGGGATCTAAAAATGACAAGACCAAAATTTTGGTCGTACCGCCAAACATGGATGGCCGACCCTTTATCATCCAAAGCGTAAATCTTGAGGATGAAATTGACGAAAGGCCACTATTAGACAAGTATAGAGGGAATCTACGCAAATATTTCAATTTTAATAAGTTTGTAAATCCCACCCATAACAACGCTAACAATATCGGCACCAATTCGGCATTGATTAGCCATTCGCCCACCCACTATAAACTTACAACAGCATTCATCGACAAAGATAAGCAACATCCCGATGGAAACACCGTAATAAAATTTCCTCTGGAGAAAATCGACGCTTTTGAAAAATCAGTCAAGAAGACCGAGTACTATAGCCAGTTCCCAGAGCTTTGTGACCATGTGGCGAGTTTCTTTAGAGATTTTGACAAAATTAACCCTGAAAATGGTTTTGGTTTAGAGGAGAATGATTTCATCGTTTTTTTTGTAAATGAATCAGATATTGAGAGATATTTAGATGTTGTTGACGATTACACCAGTGAAAAAATTCTGAAATATGACACATTCGTAGGAGATTGCGATAGTTGTGGAAAGCAGGGTGAACAACTGTATATGTTAACCCGGGGAAATATGTTCGATCTGGGAAAAGGTCGGAAATTTCTTCTCAGGCATCCTACACGATACAAAACCGACCCAACATCAAAAAGTCCTGAAAACTTCAATGTTTGCAGAGAATGTGCCATGCGAGTTTATGATTTCTTTGAATACATTAAAAAAAAGAAATACTATAGATACGTATTTCCCACAACTGTGACGGTTGACACAAACGATTACAGGGACTATTCTTCCGAACCGATCGGTATTCTAAAAATGTTAAAAACTCTATACAATAGGAATCGTTCTCAGGAGTTCGATTATGTGATGATGGTTACCGATCCGAAAGTCGAGGATATAGAGTTCAGGTATGTAAATAATTTCAATTACATTCTTCCAAATGAGAACCCTGCTGTCAATGTACAGGATATCCCGATACATTCGACATTGAAAGAACTTAAATCCAAAGGGAAAGAGGGAGAAATTACATCCATCCAAAATGGGAGGGATAAATCAGTATTCCTGAGAGAACTGAACCTTATTTTCAACAACACTCTTGCGCGTTCTTTGTTTGAAACAGACCCAACGAAATTGATGAAATCACTTCATCCGTTCCTTAAGCTGAAAATCATTGAATATAATTTCATCATCAGAAACTTTATATATTTTCAGGATGTATCTTTCTTCGAGGACCGGGTTTATTCAAAGCTATTCAGAGAGATGCTCTCAGAACTGGTTACAAATCCGGGTCTTCGAGATGACATGAAGATAGTACCTAACAAAATCCGATTCTTCTTGACAATCTACTTTAAGTATCTGAACATAGAGTCCAATGGGGGCGATACCATTACAGAATATATGACACTGAAGGAGAAAATGAAAGATGTGGAATCTTTCGATCTGGAGAACGATTTCGAAGCGAGCTACTGCATGGGGCAGATATTTTACTATCTGTTGCAGGTCAGCAAAACACCGAACAGGCTGAACCTCTTCACCAAATATACCATGAACGTGCATAACATGGATATATTAAAAACGAAGTTGGTTACAGTGCTTGAGAAGTATTCTCACAACGAATACCTTGATAATAATCGAAGATTTCACAATTTGATCGCCAATGTTCTGGCGTTTGAGTTTGAGAAGTCTTATGAAGACAATAAGATACCTCTGTACACGGGTTATTTTGATAGTAACTACTTGTATACTTCCACAAAGGAAAAAGAGGAACTGGAATCCCCACAAGAGGAGGAGAATTAGATGAACTATAATGGCATAGTGGTGGTAAATGCAAAGAATGCAAATTTCAATGCTGGTTTTGATGGTCTTCCAAGGAGATTGCCTACCGGGCGGATATTTGCTACCGATAAAGCATTGAAGTATTGCATAAGAGAGTATCTCTCAAAGAATGAACCTGTGTTTGTCCAGAGGACCAAAGAGTTCCACGATGGCACGGGTGGGGCACGGGTGGAACGATACCTGACATTAAAGGAGAATTACCTCAAGAAATGCAATAAAGAAGAGATGCCCAAGGATGAGGGGGTCATAATTAACGATCTCAAAGGGTTTATAGACATCCGATTGTTTGGGGTAGTATTCGCAGTTGATAGTAACATATCTATGACCGGTCCCTGCCAGATAAATTACGGGATCAATAGGTTTGAGGGATCCAATATCTTTTCTTCTGAGATATTGTCCCCCTACAGAAATCCAAACGAGAAGAGCAAAGATGCTCAGCAAACCACGATAGGCGAAGAATCCAGAGCAGACGACGTATATTACGTATATGACGTCTGTCTGAACATGAACTCCGCAGAGAAACAGGGAATTGAGGTAACGGATGATGATATAGAGAAACTGAAGAACGCATTGAAGTACGCCGTGGGCGACGTGATCTCCACCACCATGTTTGGCTGCGAGACGGTAAGTATGATCTGGTTCAAGAACAATGATGACCGGATATTTAACAACCTGAATTCGCTGGTGGCGATATCTGAATCAGATGGCGAGGCAACTGTGGATTACTCAAAGGTCATGGAACTGGTGCTGGCGGACATCGATACTGATTCACTTGAAGAATATAGCAGCAAGGTCAAGAACATCATCCCCACGTAGCTCGATCCAGAGTGAAATAAACATTCAGGTGGATATATGGAGACGACTCTGGATTATTTCTCTTCGTCTGGAGAAAACAAAACTGGAAACCAGCCTATGAAACTCCTGACCTTCAGGTTGCACGGGAATTTTGCACATTTCAATCAGCCTATCAGCAACCGCTTCAGGAATACATATTCTATCATTCCAAAGCCCCAATTGCTGGGACTTATCGGGTCGATCGCTGGTCTTAGAGGGTATGCGAATAATAAAACCTCCCCTGAATTCTATAGCAGGATTGGAGATCTCAAAGTTTATATCAGGTCCAATAACAATGCGGATAAGAAGTTTATAGTGAACTACAACAGTTTGAACAGTTTTTTGAATAACAGGGTTGATACTGCTTCTCCGAACGTAATAATCAACGAACAGGTGCTGTTGGACCCGGATTATGAGATTGGTCTATTACTGGATGAAAATGACGATCTGCATAAAACCATCATTGAAAATATCCGGCATAACCGCAGTGTGTTCCCCATATACTTAGGAAAGAACGAGTTTTTTGCAAACATCCAATATCAATCCCTGAAAGACTATGAGATAAATTCTGCGAAAGAACCGATGTGCCGCAGCATACTGCCCTTCGATGAACTGGAAAAAGAAGGCACCAATAACATGAAACTGGAAATGCTTCCGGTGGGCTTCGATGAGAAGTTCAAGTACATCTATCGCTTAATGGCGATACCTCAGAAAGAGTGCGTTGTGCCGCTGAAAAACCCAGCTAATTGCATCACATCGGGTGGTAATGTTTACTATGTCTTCTGATGCCTTCAGAGAGATATTCAAAGATCTGGATAGAAGTTTAATCCCATGCAACAGATTTTATTCTGCTCACAGACGTGAAGACGATCTGGAATGGCTGGAAGATCACTCAGAACTATGTAGTGACTATTTCTTGCACATAATCGATGGACTGGGACTTGAACCGATACTTGATGAATTGATATCCGATCTCTTTGGAGAAAAACAACGAACTGAAATCAAACAGATTATATCATTTGCGATTTATTATCACGACATCGGAAAACTGAATCCGAACTTTCAAAAAGTGAAAGTAAAAGGAATGAGAGCATCCGGGAACACTCGCCACAGCTTTTTTTCAGAAAGGGTGTTAACTTCAGTGCTCCTGAGAAAGTTCCCGAAATTCAGGGGAGCTATATATCTGGCTGTCAACATCGTTCGGAGTCATCACGGAAGATTAAACGATTTCAGCACGAATGATTATTCCGAAAGTTCCGAAGAAAGAGAAATAATACGACAAATTCTTCAAATAACGAATATTGAGGGGGCAATAATATCAGAAGATGATAAAAGAGAGTTTTTCAGGAATGGTTTGGACTGGCACAAAACATTTCTCTTAGTCAAACTCCTGTACTCACTGCTCGTCCTGAGTGACTTATATTCAACGATGCATTATGCACATTCATTTGATACAATGTATCCTTTGAATACCATGGATAAAAACATTCGAGAAAGGATGATAGAATCGTATTCGAGGATTCCCTATAACTCAAATATCGATCAAACGGAGTTTGAGAGCAGTTCTCAATGTGGTACCATAAATGAACTACGAAGAGCGATTTTGATCGAGAGCAGCAACCGCATAAAGAAACTTCTGAAGGAGAACAACAGAATCTTCATGCTGTCTGTTCCAACCGGTGGCGGGAAGACGAACATCTCTATGAAACTGGCGCTAAATATTCTCGAGCACGATGGGGTGATAAAACGGTTGTTTTACGTGTTTCCTTACATCAACATAATCGAACAGAACTATAAAGCTATAGATAACGCATTATTCAACAAATCACTATTCCCTGATAAAATAGGTCTTGTTTCGGACATATACTCCCGTGCGTACATGGATAAGTTCCAGGGTGAACCGGATGAAGATTCGGTATCGACCCTGAAAAAGATGATGATCATACGGGATGATAATTTCCTGAACAATTGCATAAACGTGATAACCAATGTAAATTTTTTTAATGGGATTATTAAAAATGGGGGGAACAACCGCTATAAAATCGCTAACCTGTGTAACAGCATAGTTATCATCGACGAGATACAAACATTGAGCGATAAAAATATCAGGACGTTTTATGATTTTATCAAGGAAACAAGTAGAGATTTGAATATTTATTATATTATTATGAGTGCCACACTTCCGAGTTTCAATGATTTTCTCGATGATGTTGAAGTTCCACAGATCATCGAGGATCCCCAGAAATATTACACTCATCCGGTATTTAAGAGGAATGAAATCGTTTTCAAAAAAGATATCAAAGATATAAACGGAATAAAAGAATTGTTAATCGCAGAAATCAATAAAAATTATCGAACAGGAAACATAAAGATTCTTGTTACCTTAAATGTAGTCGATACTTCGAGAAAAGTGTACGAAGAATTGAAATCTGATGAGAGGTTCAAAGAGTTCTCTTTTTATTTGTTGAACAGTACCACATCGAGTTTGCGAAGGAAGAAGATGATTGAGGAGATTAAAGATAAAACAAAGGAAGGGCGAGTGATGATCGTTTCGACGCAATCCATAGAAGCCGGTGTTGATATTGATTGTGATTTTGGGATCAGGGATTATTCCATACTGGACAGCATAGAACAGATATCCGGGCGGATCAATAGGGAATGCGATGCACAGAAAGCAGACGTTTCAAAACTGTTCGTCATAAAATACAAAGATGGTAAGTTAGCAGATTCTAAGAAGATCTACGCCGGTCAGGAGCGATATAAAATTTTAATAGACGAAAAAATTAACCGGGAAGAGGTTAAACAAATATTAGACTGCAAGCGATTCGACAAATATTATGAAGTTTTGTCTGGAGAATTGAAAAAAGTCGCAAAAGATTCTTTTCCTAAAACCAGTCATGAAATAGATGATTTACACTATCAAACGATAAACAATACCCTGGATGTAATTGATGACAAATTAGATAAAGTGGATATTTTTGTATGTGAGGAGATCCCGATAGAGAGTTTGTCTGATTATGATCGAAGTAAAATTGAGTCTTTGATAAACGATCCAACGATACGGAGGTTAGAGAAGAGCCACAAAATCATATCAGATGGAAAAATAATCACTGAGAATGTTTATTGGGTCTGGAAAGAAATTCTAACATCGACAGATAAATTTAAAGACGTGTACATCAGAAGAAAAATTACCAGCCTGTTCAACCAGTTCATCATTTCGATAACCAATATAAAAAACAAAACGTATGATCAAGACCTTTGGGGATATCTCATAGCAGAGGGGTTTGTTGAGAAAGATGAACAATTCGATATTATTTTATCAACGCCAGCGTTCTCGGAATACTATTCATTCATTGATGGCTTAAAATCAGATAGATTGAAGGATGCACTAAAAACCCCCTCGCTCGGTGTTATCATTTAATAGTTTTCACACCCCCTCTTCCCACTCATGCGCTCCAGAATCACCATCCGCAAAACCACACCCGCCCCGATCCACTACGACTACCAGTACGGCATAGCAGCTATGCTCTACAAAAAACTCGCACACGCAAACATCCGCTTAGCAAACGAGATCCACTCACATACCGGATTCAAGTTCTACACCTTCTCAAACCTGATTTTCGATGACCGAATCCCGAGTCGCCACGGTCTCAATTTCGAGCAGGCGCACTTCTACCTCTCGTCCCCTGATCCTGAGTTCATCCGAAGTTTCACAGAAGGGCTCCTGCAAGATCCCAAATTTTACCTCCGACGCACAGAAACCGGCAAAGAGCGTGCCAACATCCTGATAGTGAGAATCGAGATCCTTCCAAAAGAGACGATCGGCGAGGTCTGCGAGTTCAAGGCGATCTCCCCGATCTACGTGAAGACGCAGCGGCTGCAGGACGGGCGTCTCCACGATTTCGATCTCTATCCGAAGGACGGCAAATTCTATGAGAACCTTCATGCGAATCTTGTTGCACGTTACAGGGAATATCACGGGCATGATGTCAGCCATGACCATTTCGAGATCACTGACACCAGAAATGTGAAAGCAAAGCGGATAAAGATCACAAATACATATCGCAGATGCTCGCTCATGGAGTTTGAGGTGCAGGGAAGTCCTGAGTTGCTTGAGTTTGCGTATGAGGCAGGAATCGGCGAGAAGAACGCGATGGGGTTTGGGTGCTTGCAATACGTGGGATGACGGACAGGGAGCAAGGGGCAGCGCAAACTTCAGCTCTTTGAGGCAGGAGGGAAGTCACGAACACGGGACCCGGAAGGCGGAGATCGATACGATC
>DASC01000109.1 GCA_002503595.1 Candidatus Methanogaster sp. UBA203
CCTCTGTGCTCTCTGTGGTTTAATCTTCCTTACCATAAACGGATCCTCCGGAAGAGTGAAAAAGTGCAGGCACTCGCGAATTACCAGAGAGCCTCTTAATCACGCCACCGTTGCGAATATCCGCGAGGATATGAAGCCCAATCCCGATATCGAGGTGTTTGAGACGCCTCCGAAGGGATCTTGCGCAAAGAGGCAGCAGAAATTCTTCAAGCAAATTCTTGATCTTGTTGATCCGGCTCCGGGCATGAACAAGATGCAGAAGTGGTCCCGGATGAGTGTAAGCAATTACGGTGCTCCTGCTCGGATCGTAATCGTTGCGGATAAGTCAGCGCCGGGCTGGTTCGTCTTCGATATCGGCATAGTAACTCAGACAATAGCGCTTGCGGCGCAGGAATATGGCCTGGGCACCTGCATTCTGGGTGACGCAGCCGCGTATCCTGACGAGGTGCGAAGGATTGCAAACATTCCCGAGTCCAAGCAGATCATCATCGGAATCGCCATTGGCTACCCGGATTGGGATGATCCGCTAAACAGCCTGCGGACCGGGAGGGAGCCGGTCGGGGAACTGGTTACGTGGCGCGGGGCGGCGGATGAAGGATGGGAAAACGGTGAAAAGGGGAACTAAAACGAAGGAGAAAGGTAACTACCCAGATACCCAAAACCACTATTCAGGGGTTTAGAGGAGAGAAGTGGTCAGGGGGGCTCGAAGACGCGCACAATGTTTATGATACCACAAGCGTATTGCACAGTCATGGACGCAAACGATCCTGTCGAAAGATCGGCTGAACCAGTAACCGACGTTCTGCGAACCTTATCCCGGGAAGAAGCGAATATCAGGAACATACGCAAAGCCATCCGTGCAATCGAGAGGTATACGGAGAATGAACCGTCAAGTAACATCTACAAGATAAAACAAGAGATTGAAAGGGTTGAAAAGATATTGAAGCAGACTATACTGACCGATTTTGTCGAAGAAGATGTAGAGCAGCGAATACAGCCAGTGAAATCAAAGATGCCTGAGTGGGAAGAGCAGGCACAGAAGAGCTTTGGCAGGAGGCTCGAAGACGCGCTGAGGCAGGTGAACTTTGAATTGAGTGGACACTACCCGTTACTGAAGGCGATGTTCTACACACTGGAGGTGAAACTGGAAGCGGGCAGCGTTGTAATCTGGTACGGTCCTGAGCAAGAGCGGTTGGACGCCTGTAAACCCATCCCCGAAGTAGTGGCAAAAAAACTGGCAGCAAGCCACAAGAAGATCACCGGTCGCGGTCTTGATGGCGAAACATTCCTCTTAAACTTATTCGAGGCGTACAAGGCAGCAGCTCATCGCAGCGAGAAAAATTTCGGAGATTCGATTCCGGTTTCAGACATTCTTCTGGAGTATGCACTCTTGATCCAGGGTAAAAAGTTCAGAACGAACCCGGTCAAGAGCAGTTACAAAGAGTATGGGCGCGTCTTCTTCAGTTATGATCTGTATCGATTGAAGGAACGGGCGGTGGATGGCCATGAACTGAGCCTTGTAACCGCTACAAGAGCCTATACGAGGCGGAGGGCAGGGTTTCTCTGGGTGCCATCCAATGAACGAGGAGATGGTACGTATATCTCGCACGTCAGGTTCAGGGAAGTGTAATCATGGAGTTGGAGTACGGGCTCTATGAAGCGGGAATAGACCCTATCCCAGCAAGGAAAATCATAGAGATCGTCGGAGGACAGGGAAATCCTCCGGAATACGGATTTCAATACTTCACCGCGGGATTGGACAACTATCTCGGGACAATCGATGAGGATTACCTTGGAAGTTTTGTAAAAGATGGAGGTTCGGCGTTTAAAATGGTGATTGGGGTATATGGTGGTGGAAAAACACATTTTCTATATTGCATCAGGGAAATTGCGTGGAACTACGACTATATAGCGTCATACATCATTTTGAGTCCTGAACAGACTCCATTTTACAAATTGGAGCAGGTGTACAGAACCATCGCTTCAAATCTCATCTACCCACAGACCCCGGAAGAACTGTTGTCAGGATATGACAGGGGAATCGAGGCGGTCATCAAGGCGTGGTACAGCCGGAAGTACCAGGAGATGGCAGGAAAACTGCCTGATGATCTCATATCACAGGAACTCAATGCTTATGCGTCCGCGCTTGGTCCTTACGAGAGCACGAGCTTCAGGAACGCGGTAAAAGACGCTTTCTTGAGTCTAACTGAACGACGCGACGACGATTTCACGTTAATCATCCAGTGGCTGGAGGGCGAGAACCCTCCTAAGAACCTGCTCAAGGATTTCAAGATATTTGAAAAGATAGACAAAAGCACTGCGTTTAAAATGATCCGCTCTCTTGTCCAGTGGGTGCGAGACATAGGTTACGCAGGAATCGTCGTTCTCATGGACGAGGCTGAACAGACCCCGAGCATGACCACAAAGCAAAAAGCAGCCCTTTTGAGCAATATGAGGGAACTAATCGACGAATGCGGACATGCCAACTTTCGAAATGCGATGTGGTTCTATGCGGTTCCTGATGAGAACTTCCTCGAAGGCAGAACGCAGGTGTACGAGGCTCTGCGGCAGAGGCTCTCATCGGTCTTCGATGCAGAGACAAACCCGACCGGAGTCAAGATATATCTCGAAGAAACGTCTGTGGATCCGATAGAATTGTTAACGGATATTGGAGACAAGCTATCTGCGATTTACGAGGTTGCATACAGCGTAAAGTTTGAAACAGGTGCACTTGATGAGACGATAGCCGATGTTGCGAAAGCTGCGTATGACCGGAAGCTGGAAATTGGGTACAAGAGAGAATTTGTCAAAAATATCATCGAGGCGCTGCACAGATTGCGTAAAACCGGGGGGTAAGCGATGCAGTTTGTGAAGCACGCTCTGTACGGGATTGGAGATGTGCGAGAGACCCGATTTTTAGGATTTGAAATATCTGTTGAGTTCGAGGATGGTATTTTGCGGTGGATCAGACAGGATGAGCTTGAATTTCTGTCAGGATCCACGCCGGTGCCAGACGTCGAAATCTCCGGATCAGTAGAACCGATATTACCGGACGAACGGTTCAGGGCAAGAGAGATTATAGAAGCACTCCGGTTGGGCATCGTTTCTCGTGGACAGGTGGACGAGTTCACGTTCGGGCGAGATTACGCGATAGGGCAGATCAAAGAGTGGCTAAGCAGGACGGACCGCGAACCTCTGATAATTTCCGGAGAGTATGGGGTTGGAAAGACACATCTCCTGGATTATCTCTACTCATCTGCCCTTAAACAGAACCGGGCAGTTGCAATGGTTGAGCTTGACCCGGGTGAACTGCCTTTGCATAAACCAAAGGCTATATATGAGGCTATAATCCGTTCGTTCAAATTCAGAACGCATAACGGCGGTTTCAGGGAATTTCTGCGGGAGATTGCAGCGAGCCCCAATTGGCATGAGTTGCAGGAACATGAGTACCTCGGGACAGTGATCGAAAAGATACGGACCGGGGAGGACGATGAATACATCTATGAGTGGATCGAAGGAGAATCGACACACAAGCCACAGATGTATAATTATTCAACATGCGGAAATATTTATTGCTACATATTGAGTGGGATTGGCTGGGCTGCAAAGAACATTCTCGGGCTTGACGGGTTCTTGGTCATGTTCGATGAAGCCGAGAGTGTCGACTCGTTCTGGCACACGTCATACCAGAATAATAAAAGCTGGAATTTCTTAAAGGGACTTGTTCTGACAGGCAGCGATGATCCGGTGTCGTTAAAAGAGGTCAGTATGAATAAATTTTACAAGCACCGTCTCTACAAAGGCTGGTGGGGCTATTACAGCGATTTGCAGTATTGCGGGCATTTCAGGCTGCCGTTTACATGGAGAGTCCCGTGCAACTTAAAAATCCTGTTTGCATTCACTCAGGACGATGAAATGTTTGAGATAGAACCGCTGAACAGCGCCCGGAAATTGGAGATCGGATCCATTGGTATGGAATACTTTGAGAACATCTCGGAGAAGATCATCTCGTTGTACGATCTGGCTTATGATTTCCAGGCAGATTCACGTGTCTTTGAGTACGTACCAAAGGATAATACCCGCAGATTCATCAAGGGACTGGTAGAAGCTCTTGATCTCACTCGTTTTCATCCTGATAAGCCGATCGGGGAATTGCTGGATGGATTCTGATAAGCGAAGGCTCAGGCGTACGTGGATGACTTTCTTTGGCAGATACGGCAGGCTCCTTCCGATTCAAGCGCGTTCTGTTCCTGTGGTTCTGGCTGGAAAGAACGCGATCATCGTCTCAGCTACCGCCAGTGGAAAGACCGAAGCCGTGATTGCACCACTTATCGAGAGGCATCTGAAGGAAGCGTGGGGCGGCATGAATAGCATTACGATCCTCTACATCTCTCCGACGAAGGCACTGGTTAATGATATGCACGACCGCCTTAAAGGACAGCTGGATGAACTTGGAGTCTCGGTGTCGTTAAAGACAGGCGATACGCCACGATTTAACCCAGCTAAGTCTCCAAGCGTTCTGATCACCACACCCGAGTCGTTCGATTCGATGATTTGCAGACACCCCGGCGCGTTTAAGAAGATAAAAGCGGTGATACTCGATGAAATACATCTTATCGACAACACATATCGAGGTGATCAACTCAGGATCCTTTTAAAAAGACTAAAACATCTTTCAGAAACAGATTTCAACGTCTATGCCCTTTCTGCCACCATAGCATCTCCGGAGGAGGTGGGAAGCAGATATCTTAGAGATTTCGAGGTCATCACTGACTCTAATAAGCGAGAAATTGAGTACACGCTCGTTGAATCGGCTGAAGAACTATATGACTGCGTAAAAAGAGAGAACATCCGGAAATTGCTCATCTTTTGCAATAAGAGAGCAACGGTGGAGGAGTTTTCCAGGGAATGCGTTGATCTGTGGGGTTCTAACCGCGTTGCCGTCCATCATGGCAGTTTGAGCAGATCTATTCGCGGAGAAGCCGAGAGTTTCATGAAGGACGCGCAGTACGGAGTCTGCGTGGCTACCATGACGCTCGAGATAGGAATTGATATCGGGGATATCGATGCCATCGTGCTTGCAGAAGTCCCGTGGAGCATATCATCGCTGCTCCAGCGGATTGGGCGGGGGAGCAGGCGTATGCAACGAAACCGTGTCTTTGCTATGTATGGTTCTGCGGATGAACAGATGCTGCTTGAACGGATGTTTCACGTTGCAATGGCAGGATACCTCGAACCGGTTGACTATTCGCACGATCCGTCTGTTGTGGTGCAGCAGGTCTTTTCCTCGCTTTATGCCAGCCCATGCGGGCTTACCGATTACCATCTTCTGAATCTTTTCGGAGGGTTCTGTCCGGAAGACGAACTGCGCGACATCTTAAGTCACCTTGTGAAGAGCGAATGGATCGAAAAATGGCATGAAAAGTGGCGTGCAACAACCAGATTGATGGATATTGGAGCGAGGGGTGAGATTCATTCGAATATTCCCTCAAACAAAGTGGTTGCGGTTATTGACGTCAGTTCCAGGCAAACGATCGGCGAGGTGCAGTATCCGGTTGACGAGATATTTATGCTTGGCGGAAGGGTGTGGCTGATCGTCAGAGAGTCCTTTGAGAGGCTGTATGTAAAGCCGGCAAAGGGGGGAATTGCCACTGCGAAGTTTAAAAGCCATGCGTCGGAAGGTGCCTTCTCTCATCTGCTGCCAGCACACCTCGTGAAGTCCGAATCGGCACTGTCGACTTTCTCAGTGAAATCGCTATATCCTTAAGTTTTACCGCGAAGCACGCATAGTGCGTAGAGGCATCGCAAAACCTAATGAGAATTGAAACGGTCTTAAAACTCCGCGATCTCCGCGGTGATGAAAACACCCAGGTTTTTAGACAGTGCCCATCCGGGCAGGTCGGCACTCCATCAGAAACCCAATACTTAAACCCAACTTCGCGCATAACAACCCTACATGGCATTCTCACCGGTACTGGCATCGAAAGCCCTCTGGCAGCTTAAGGTAAGGAAAAGACCCTTTGTCCTGTCGCACGGGATCAATGCGAGATGCAACCTTAAGTGTAAGTTCTGCGAGTACTGGAAGGAGGAGGGCGCGGAGATGGAGACCGGAGAGATACTAAGTCTCCTCGATGAGGCAAGATCCTTTGGAATCGGGGTCTACAATGCATGGACTGCCGAGCCGCTTCTGCGAAAGGACCTCTCCGAAATCCTCAAGCACGCCCACGACCTCGGGATGATGACCTCGCTCATAACCAACGGAAAACTCCTGAAGAAGCGAATCCCGGATCTATCGGACCTCGATTACCTGTCAGTCTCTCTGGACGGGATAAAGACATTTCAGGAGATCAGGGGATTTGAATTCGATTGTGTGCTGGACGGGATAATGGAAGCGAAGGAGGCAGGTCACAGCATCCTCTTAAACTGTGTGATCAGCGAAAAGAATCTGGATGAGCTCAGGAATCTGGTATATCTGGCGCGTGATCTCGGCGTCTGGATATCGTTCGAACCGATCCATGAATTTGGCGGGATATCGGGGCGGGTCTGGGAGGAGCTCGGGATCAGGGACATGGGCGCGTACAGAAGGGCGGTCGATCAGATCATCGGACTTAAGAAGAATAAGTTCCCGATCATCAATTCCCTGACATACCTGGAGATGGTAAAGAACCTGAAACCCGATTTCAGGTGCCATGCCAGCGAGATCGTCCTCCATGTCACTGCCGACGGCAGGATCGAGAACTGCCGGGTCGCAAGGACGCATCTCGGGGATGTGAGCGACGGCATTCTGAATGTCTGGAAATCGTCAAAGGACCTGCGGAGAAGGGCGTCAGAAGGATGCAGGGGGTGCCTCTTCTTCGGATATGTTGAAAACAGTCTCCTCTACGAGTTTAAGCCGGAAGTGCTAGCGCATTACGAGTGGATGTGACCGGCATTCCGATCAAGGGATTCGCCAGCCCATCCGCAATCTTTTTATAGAAGTACTATCAGTTGGAATATAACAATTGCGGAGGCTCGTAATGGCTGGACAGATCACTCAACCAATAATTGTCGTAGACCCAAGTAAGGAGCATGTACGTGGAAAGGATGCATTGCAGATGAACATCACCGCTGCTATGGCAGTGGCAAACACAGTAAAATCGACGTTTGGTCCAAGCGGCATGGACAAGATGCTCGTAGATGTGGCAGGGGATGTCACGATCACCAACGACGGCGAGACCATTCTGCGCAAGATCGATGTAGAGCATCCGAGCGCAAAAACGATCGTTGCTGTTGCGAATACACAGGAAAAAGAAGTCGGTGATGGCACCACTGCGTCTGTTATGCTTGCAGGCGAACTGCTTAAAAGAGCAGGCGGACTGATGGACCGGGGCATCCACCCAACGACGGTCATTGCAGGGTATAAACTGGCAGAATACAAATCACAGGAAATTTTAGGCGAACTTGCAATCGATGTCGCGGGGGATGACACCGATCTTCTGCAGAGCATCGCAGCAACCGCAATGGCTGGCAAATCCATCGCATGTGGTGATCTGGCACCCATCTGCGTACGTGCAATACAACTCATTAAAAACGGGGATATCGACGTCTTTAATAACGTCAGGATCCAGAAGAACGTCGGTAAAAGCATCGAGGATACCGAACTGATCTCAGGTGTCGTGATCGATAAGAGGCGTGTGCACGATGCGATGCCAAAACGCGTCAAGGATGCGCATATTGCGCTGTTGACATCAGGCATCGAATTCCGGAAGTTTGCCAAGGCGCCTGGCGGAAAGAGCAACGAAAAGATGAAAGTGACCTCTGCTGCGCAATTGGAGGAGATGTACGCTGGAGAGGAGTCTGCTATCAAGTCAGATATCGATAGTCTCTACAACATCGGCGTGAATGCCGTCTTCTGTACCAAGAGTATCACCGAGTCTGCGCAAGAACATCTTGTCAAACGCGGCATACTCGGGGTTGCGCGGGTCAATGATAATGATCTGGAGGCGATCTCACGTACCACTGGCGCAACGATCCTCTCGAATATCGTGGATGTGGAGGAGAGCGATCTCGGCACAGCCGGTATCGTTGAGGAGAAGGGCGCGGAGGACGAGGAACTGATCTACATAAAGGATTGCCCGAATCCGAAGACCGTTTCCATCGTCGTTCACGGCGGCACAGAACATGTTCTGGATACCGTCGAGGGTGCGCTTGGCGATGCGCTGCGGGTTGTGGCTGATGTCGTCAAGGATAACACAGTCGTTGCTGGCGGAGGCGCATGTGAGACTGAACTTTTGCTCCGCCTCAAGGAGTATGCCAGAACGATCAGCGGCAAGGAGCAACTCGCGGTCGATGCGTTCGCGGATGCTCTGGAATCGATCCCGTACACACTCGCAGAGAACGCAGGGCTCGACTCGACCGACATGATGACCATGCTCAAAGCGAAGCACATAGCCGGCGGCACAACATCCGGCATCGATGTGTACAACGGCGAGATCATCGATATGTACGGAAATGGCGTCATCGAGCCGCTCCAGGTGAAGACCCAGTCCCTGAAATCCGCTACCGATGCCACTGTCATGATCCTCAAGGTCGATGATGTGCTCGCATCCGAGCGCAAGGAACTGACTCCGAAACCGGGACAGGCACCACATGATTTTGACCGATTCTGAGATCGAAGAGTCAGGCGCTTCAGAAGTTGATACCGCAGAGGGTACGGATGCAGATGCAGAAACGCTTCAGGCGTTGAAAGAGCGACTCGCGGAATGCGAGGAGAGGGCAGACTCGTATTTCGACCGCTTGCAGAGATTGCAGGCGGATTTTGCGAATTACAAGAAGAGAACCGCGAAAGAGACGGTAGAATCGATCGAATACGCAAACGAATCGCTCATCCTGTCGATCCTCGATGTGCTCGACAATCTTGAGCGGGCTCTTAACTCTATTCAGCAGGATCATGATCTGGACCACATCAAAAAAGGAATAGAGATGATTCTGCGGCAGTTTCATGACGTGCTCGAGAAGGAAGAGGTCTCCCCGATCGAGTCGGCCGGTACGGCATTCGATCCGTACCTGCATGAGACGATCGCCCGGGTGAAGTGCGACTCTGAAAGCGGCACTATCGTTGAGGAACTGCAGCGCGGGTACAGATTCAAATCAAAAGTGATCCGCCCCTGTATGGTCAAGGTGGCAGAGTAAGCCTGACAACGTTTGAACCGACTGAACAGACCCGGCAATGGCTTGTGGAACCGAACAAGGAATTTTTAATCGCAGGGGCTCACGAATCCAATAGATATTTATTACATCGGAACCTTTTGTGAAGCGATCATTTAACACTGATGGAACGCATTGATTGAGGTATCGATGAAACATATCGTCAGCAGGAGATAAAATGGAACTCGCAACAATCGGGCGTGGAGATTTCACGCTTGGATTCAAACTCGCAGGTATGAGAAAGACGTACGAAGTCACTGAGGATACGATAGAACCGACAGTGCGCAAGGTACTCGATGATCCGGACGTTGGAATACTGGTCATGAATAACGATGATGCTTCGCTTCTTCCGGATGCGCTGCAATCGGTGCTCGACGAATCGGTCGTGCCGACTGTGGTTCTGGTCGGGGGCGGAGAGACTACCCAGTTACGAGAAAAAATAAAACAAGCAGTAGGTGTTGATCTTTGGAAGTAAAAGGAACTATATACCGGATAGCAGGACCGGTCGTGACCGTCATCGATGTACCCACAAAGATGTATGATGTGGTCAAGATCGGCAACGAGGGGCTCATGGGTGAGGTGATAGGTATCGAGGGCGACAAATCGACCATTCAGGTGTATGAGGATACCTCAGGCATCGCGCCGGGTGAGCCTGTCGAGAACACGGGTATGCCGTTATCTGTTGAACTTGGGCCAGGGCTCCTTGAGAGTATCTACGATGGAATCCAGCGCCCGCTTCCCGTGCTCATGGAGAAGATGAAGAGCGATTTCATCGAGCGCGGCGTTACTGCTCCCGGGCTTGACCGTGCCAGGGAGTGGGAGTTCACCCCGGTCGCAACGATTGGCACTGAAGTTAAGGGAGGGGACATCATCGGAACGGTTCCGGAGACCCATATCGAACACAAGATCATGGTTCCGCCGAACGTGTCGGGAGTCGTCGATGATATCAAATCGGGGTCGTTTAAGGTGACCGATTGCGTATGCACGCTCGCGGACGGTACTGAACTAACATTGATGCAGAAGTGGCCCGTACGTGCGCCAAGACCGTCTCGTAAGAAACTGATGCCGAATATTCCCCTGATAACAGGGCAGCGGATCCTTGACGGACTCTTCCCGCTTGCAAAGGGCGGGACTGCCGCGATTCCGGGACCTTTCGGATCCGGTAAGACCGTTACCCAGCAGCAACTTGCAAAATGGAGCGATACCGAGATCGTGGTCTATATCGGGTGTGGCGAGCGTGGGAATGAGATGGCTGATGTCTTAAACGAGTTCCCGGAACTTGCTGATCCGAAAACCGGCAAGCCGCTGATGGAACGAACCGTACTCATTGCAAACACCTCAAACATGCCTGTTGCCGCGAGAGAGGCGTCGGTGTATACCGGGATCACCATCGCCGAGTATTACCGGGATATGGGGTACGACGTCTCGCTGATGGCTGATTCGACATCGAGGTGGGCAGAGGCGATGCGTGAGATCTCATCGCGACTTGAAGAGATGCCTGGCGAGGAAGGGTATCCTGCATACCTCTCTGCCAGACTGTCAGAATTCTATGAGCGCGCAGGAAGGGTTGACACACTCTCGGGACTGACCGGATCGGTCACTGTGATCGGCGCGGTATCCCCGCCGGGAGGCGACTTCTCTGAGCCAGTGACACAGAACACACTCCGTATCGTCAAGGTCTTCTGGGCTCTCGATTCGAAACTCTCACAGAAGAGGCATTTTCCGTCGATCAACTGGCTCGAGAGTTACAGCCTGTACACCGATCTTTTATCAGACTGGTACAACGAGCAGGTATCGCCTGAATGGCTGCAACTGCGTGGTGAAGCGATGGAAATCCTCCAGAAGGAGTCGGAACTCCAGGAGATCGTGCAACTCGTCGGTTCGGATGCGCTTCCCGAGGATCAGCAACTGACGATGGAGGTTGCACGTATGCTTCGAGAAATTTTCCTGCAGCAGAATGCATTCCATCCGGTCGATACGTTCTGTACGATGGAACACCAGTATAGGTTGATAAAAGCGATCTTAAAGTACTCCGATATGGCGAACAACGCTCTGGAAAGCGGTATTCCTCTCGAGGATATCATCTCTGTGAAATCGAAGGACGATCTATCAAAGGTCAAGTTCGAGAAAGAGCTTGACAAGGAACTGGACAAGGTTCTCGCCACGATGAATGAGGAGTTTGAGACGATGCGGGAGGCAGTGAAATGAAGGAATATAAGACGATCAATGAAGTCTCAGGACCGCTTATCTTTGTAGAAAAGACCGAGCCCGTCGGATATAACGAACTTGTGTACATCAAACTGGAAGACGGAACCACGAAGCGCGGGCAGGTTCTCGACACCTCCAAGGATATCGTCGTGGTCCAGGTCTTTGAGGGCACAGGCGGCTTGAACCGGAGTTGCGGTGTCAGGTTCACAGGCGAGACCATCAAACTGCCAGTATCGATCGACCTCCTTGGGCGAATCCTTTCAGGATCAGGAGATCCGCTCGATGGCGGTCCGAGGATCGTTCCCGAAGACCGGATCGATATCGGCGGCGCTGCCATGAACCCGTATGCGAGAAAGCCGCCTGAGGATTTCATCCAGACCGGCATCTCCACGATCGACGGGATGAACACACTTGTACGAGGGCAGAAACTACCGATCTTCTCCGGTTCAGGACTCCCCCATAACGACATCGCGCTCCAGATCGCAAGGCAGGCGAAGGTGCCCGGAAGCGAGGAGGCGTTTGCTGTGGTCTTTGCCGGTATGGGGATCACGAACGAGGAGGCGCAGACCTTCATGCAGGATTTCGAGCGGACTGGCGCCCTTGAGCGTGCTGTGGTCTTCTTAAATCTCGCAGACGACCCTGCTGTCGAGCGGCTGATTACGCCGAGACTTGCGCTTACGGCGGCAGAGTATCTCGCTTACGAGCATGATATGCACGTACTTGTGGTGCTCACCGACCTTACAAACTACGCAGAAGCCCTCCGGCAGATGGGCGCGGCAAGAGAAGAGGTTCCCGGGCGGCGGGGCTATCCCGGATACATGTATACCGATTTTTCAACCATCTACGAGCGGGCAGGCGTCATCAAGGGAAGAAAAGGCTCTGTCACGCAGTTCCCGATCCTTTCGATGCCAGGAGACGACATCACCCACCCGATACCTGATCTGAGCGGGTACATCACCGAAGGGCAGATCGTTGTCTCACGGGACCTGCACCGGAAAGGGATTTATCCGCCGATCAATGTGCTTCCGTCACTTTCACGGCTGATGAACTCCGGGATAGGTGCTGGAAAAACGAGAGATGATCACAAGGCGGTTTCCGACCAGATGTATGCGGCTTATGCCGAAGGAAACGATCTCAGGGGTCTTGTCGCAATCGTTGGGAAGGAGGCGCTCTCAGAGCGCGATCGGAAGTTCCTCGAGTTTGCTGACATGTTTGAGGATCAATTCGTCAGGCAGGGAAAGGATGAGGATCGGTCGATTGAGACGACGCTTGAGATCGGGTGGAATCTGCTTGCAGAGCTGTCTGAGGCACAGTTGACGCGGATTGATAGCGAGACGATCGCGAAGTATCATCCGGCACATCGCGCGAAGTAGGTCGCGCGATTGTGCTGGGTGTGTGGGGGTTTGTTGTGGGTTATATTTCGGCTTTGGAGACTTGTTCCGCGGAAGTTCGGAGGGGCGTTGAATGGCTAAAGGGTAATGTGGGCGTGGATACAGCTGGTGTGTCATAGGGAGTATTTTATAATTTATAAATAATTATTATCATCTTATTATGCATAATACTACAATATCGAAAATTGTTAAGATGGGCGTTATCATCTTATCTTTAGCTGGGTATATCATGGGACTGTTGTTAGTATTGTCGCTGAAGCCGTTTACAACAGTTTTAGGAATAATACTTTTATTTTTATTATGTTGCAATAGCTATTCAAAAGTCAAAAATAATCGATTAGTGAATTATTTATATAATATATTAATCTATGTTTTGTTGCTTATGTTTTTCGTGTATATATCTCGAGTGTTCATAGGGTTTAAAATCATAAGTGGGAATTTGAGTTTTTTAGATATTATAATAGTTTTACTTGCATTTATTTTAGATTTAGTTTTGGTTGCAATGATCCTATCAGTGCGTTCGAATTGGAAAACACTGTTTTTTAAGTGTGATAAAATCTTATTGTGGAAAACAACATTGAAAGAAGAGACTTTTTTTGTGTTCTATTTCACTTTTATAGGTAGTTTAACAGTTTCATTAATAGCTTTTCAAGATTTAGATACGTTTAGCGGTTTTGAGTTTAATAATCAATTGTTGATTCTCATAATAATAAAAACGTCATTTATTACATTAATTTTATTTGAATCTTTATTTTTTTGTTTTTTGTTAGTTAACAAATACAGAAAGACCAAACGCGGTGATTCGTGTCAGTCGATAGGCAACTCTATTAAATTTCAGTTTACAAACTCAAAATTATTATTAGTTTTTATTTTATTCGCATCTATTGTTTTTGCAAGGTTTGTTTCAGAACAAATTACTGATGTTCTGTTAGAAAACACCACGGTTTTCGATTGCCAGTTGTTCATCACAAGCTTTATTATTGCTTCAGTCTTATTTATATATTTTATAATTTGTTTGAATGTTTTAATTTTTGAATATTTCGGCGTGGAATATGATATGGATATCAAAGGCAATATTAGCATTTTTATTATTTGTATATTTTTATTTATAAATGGAGTTTATCTATCGAAATATCTTGCAATAGCTTCTGTCTATTGGCACCTCGAAATTCCAGATCCACAGTTCGAAGTAGTGCTGCAACAACTATATACACTATCGGGGGGATATCGTATTATGACCCAATTATAATTAATATGATGACGCCTTGTTTTTTCTTAATTATATCGACTGTTTTTGCAATAGTAGTGTATCTAATCTTTTTGCATTATACTTTAAAAAAACATTCATTAGAATTAGAGTGGAACTTCGATCAGATTGCATCAGGTGGTATACATGCACCACTCGGACAAACGGGGCAAGAAATAATTAGAAAAGTGATCTCGAAACCATTAAAAAATCCCAACTTTATAAAATACTTTAGCTATTTATACTATATGTTTTGGCTATGCACTTCGCTTATTCTTTCATTGGTCGTAACATATTTGTTAGTAAGCGATTCAATGTTTGGCAAGAATACATTTATGATTTTCGCACTTAAAAATCACTATGCACTTGCCGTTTACTTCATCTTTGGGATTGTATTAACTGGGATTTTTAAGGAAGTTCAAAAAATCCATAAATATAAGGCAAGAGATTTTATAAGCAAACAAATTTTATCTGAATATACTAAGTCTGTATTAGTCTACCTGCCGATTACAATATCGTGTTTAATCGCAATTTTTGTAAGAAATGTCTATCAATTCTCTGAGAAATACAGTGATATGTTGGCCCCAGAAAGTATACAAGTATTCCATTGTGTTATTTTTTTATATACATCTGGCTATGTCCTATTAATAGTATCAAAAAAATTAGAAGATATATTTATAAAGGAGATCGAAGAGTAAGCACAAATCAGCCCATTATCAGTAGTTGTGTGAAAATGTTTCATCATATCCGATCAGATACTTATGGCACGTTTCTAAGCTCTTTCTTGACTTGATTCGTGATGAACACAACGTACATCAGAGTTTTTCCTCTTTACGGAGTTATTTCACGAAGTCGTCCCAATTCGCGAGATCGGGGATCCTCTCATTGTCAATTCCAGATCTATCTGATCTTCCAGCAACTCGATATACAATTCCAACTGCTGAAAGGATCTGATATTGAGTTGCACTGCGATTTTAGTGCCGAATTCATTTGTTGCATATTGTTTTTGTATGGTCTGCACTTGTATTACTTCTTATATAGATTTTATAGAATACCGTTTGTGGCGACACGAATCACCATATACCTTAGTTTGAGGAGTGGCGCATCACAAGCATTTGCTTCCTTTGGGCAGTCGCCTTCCACAATCGCGATCTTCGGAAAACCAGCCCCCGCCGCCAGAAAAGACCTGTAACCCCGGACGCATCTACAGAAACCCCACTAAAACTAAACGCACCTCCCTACACCCACCGCTGCAACCCTCGCGGCATCACCACCACCACGCCCCGGACCGAGCCGCACCCGCCCGGCAGACCCGAGTGCCCGTGCCCGCGCAAAGCAGGTACCGCCGCGCTATTGCCCTGCGTCGAGCTAATATCAGATTTCATGCATTGTTGCATGATGCTCTCCGGTTCAAAATTGCTAAAGCAAGTATTACATGACTTTCGGGTAAATCAAA
>DASC01000213.1 GCA_002503595.1 Candidatus Methanogaster sp. UBA203
ATCAAAGAAGCCATGATCGCAGCAGGGGGCGGGAAATGATAAGCGAAATCGGAGAGACTGGTCAGAGCGCCCACAGAGCCCGCACCCGCACCCGGATGCCGAATTTCGCCTGCAGGATCATATCCCTGATGTATGACTAACCAACTGCGCCCAAGCCCACATCCGCGATCATCGCTGTAAAGATCACTGCCCGGTACCACGATGCCTGCAGGAACAACCGTCCACCCCTCTCAGGCAGAGGTTTTTGCACAAAATCTGCCGCCTGCATTAGCATCCAGATTCCGGCAAGGATTGCGCCTGTGAAGTAGATCAGCCCGAGATGCGGGTACGCAACATACCCGATGGCAAGCGAGAAGAGAACGCCGCAGACCCAGCATGCCATCACAAACTTCGATGTCGCGGGAACGCCGAAGGTCACAGGAAACGTCGGAGCGCCCCGGATCCGGTCGCCCTCGACATCCCTTGCCACGCCTGATAACGTAAATCCCCAGTCCGTAACGCAGATCATTGCGCCGAAGAATATTGCAGAGAGCGGCAGCAGCACACCATCGTCGGGCGCGTACAAGTGCACTGCGCCAAGATCGAGCACTCCCGCAGGATCGAATGCAAGCCACACCCCGATCGGCACGAGTCCGTACGCAAATCCGACCGGAAGAAAACTTAAGAAAGTGGCTCGTTTTGCGATGGCAGAGTATATGCTGATCGCGAGGGTCGCGATGATGAGCGCCACAAGGGATTCGGGATTTAAGTAGAACGCAACCGATGCCGCAACGACGAAGAGAAGAAATGCGTACAAAAGCCCCTGACGCCGTGTAACCCGCTCGGAAGCGAGAGGGCGGTCTGGCAGGTTGATCTTGTCGATGTCGATGTCGCAGCAGTCATTGAAGACATACGTGCTGGTGATCGCACAGTATCCTCCGATGACAGCCAGTACGAATGGAAAAAGCGGTGGGAGCCCCCGTGTCAGCAGATAAGTGGCAAGAAGTGCGCTTGCTGCCGGAAGCGCAAGATCCATCGCGGAGATTTCGGGCCTTAATAGTTTGATGTATGCACCGATTGATGCCATGCTCACACTCACAGCACCAGTCTGCTCCGGATCACCTCGTCAGAGAGCCCTGCCTCCCTGCCGCGCACGATCATCCTGATGTTGCCGATCTCGTTTCTCTTGGAGAGGATGTAATCCATAATCGGGACGATCGAGAGCGGGTAGTAATGCGAGGTTCGTGCAGCGTACTCGAGCCAGTACTTCTCAAGACCGATCTCAACACCGATCAACGAGTCCATATCCTCGGTCACAATGCCTGTGAGGAGGTCGTCCCAGTACGGATAGTCCCGAAGCGATGCTGTGAATTCATCGAAAGGCAGTCCGGTCAGTTTGATAAGCGCAATCATGTTCAGCTTAAGCCCGCCCGGAATCAGCATATCGATGATCCGCTCCCGCTCAACCCCTGCTTTTGCGGACCTAAAGAGCGTCTTTAAATTCTTCATATCGACCTCTGTCCTGATCATCTCTGAAAATATGCGGTGGCTCTTCGTCTTTGGCTTGCGCACCGCCTCGACCTCGGTTAATTTTTCGTAGTAGAATTTGTCAAGCACATTCTCGAAGTGATCCAGTTCCTCTTCCGAATATCCCTCGAGCGGATAGTTCTGTCTTAACATTTCGGTGATCTCTGGCACATTCTTCTGCACGATCGTCGTCAGGTCGTGATAGCCAAACTGCCCTGCTGAGACCACGGATTCGAGGATTTCCTCATCGGTCGCCCCATATTTCTTCCCCCTGAGGATGGTCTTGATGTTCCAGACATCCCAGCATCTTAGATACTCGGATATCAGTTGGTGCGACTCTCCTGCCGATATGGTGAGCAGTTTTCTGTATGTCAGCGCAAGATTCTGGTTCAGGGCATGTTCGATCAGATTGACGCCGTCGAACTCTCGCGCAAGTTCGTCAACTTCTGCCTTGTATTCGGAGTCCTCGATGAACCTTGTGATCTCTGCGATCTCCATCTTCATCAGTCTCGGATACGCTTCCTTTGGCAGCAGTTTGCTCTTCATCGCCCGTACTCTTGCGCATAGGTACGCGTAACTTTTGGTGCCCTGTTTCCGTTTCCACGGTGTCTTCAGCATATATTCACCTGTGTGCCTACAAAGGAGTCCGGATCGATATATATCTTTCGATTTATCGGGGCTGCCCCGAGCCGTTGCTGTTGTTGCTGTCGGTACTTCGGTTGGGAGAGATCGCACCCCCATATCCGCTCAACGTCAAGCAACCGCCGTTCCAGCCGGAACCTCGCGCTCAGGTACGAGCAGGATTGCACCACCGGAGTCGGAGCCGCCTGCAAGGATCATGCCTCGTGATTCGACGCCGAATAACTTGGCTGGCTGCATGTTTGCAAGCACCACAACCTGCCTTCCAGCCAGATCGTCCGGATTATGAGTCTCTGCGATTCCGGCAACGATCTGCCGATCCCGGTTCTCGCCAAGATCGACAAGCAGTTTCAGAAGTTTCTTCGATTTCTTGATGGGTTCGGCGCTAACAATCGTGCCGATGCGGATGTCCAGTTCTGAAAACTCTTCGAAAGTGACGTGTTTCTTCTTTGTTGCCTTGCTGACCCGTTTCTCGAGAATCTCTTCCATCTCCTGTATCGTTGCGTCCTCGATCTTTGTAAAGAGCATCGCTGGCTTTGGTATCGGCTGCCCAACCTCGATCTCGGATGTCGCTTCATCGTACGAAGCACCATCAAGCCCCGCGTCCATGCCGACCTGGTCCCACGCAGCAGATGCCGTCGCCGGCATCACCGGCTCAAATAATACGGCAAGAGCCTTTACGATCTGTAGGCAGTTCCTGACGACCTTTCCTGCACCATGCGTATCCGTCTTTATCAGTTGCCACGGCTCGTTTGACTGGAAATAGACATTGCCAAACGCAGCAAGGTTCATCGCAGCATCGGTGCCGCGTTTAAACTCGTATTCATTGAATGCCGCGATCACAGCATCCTTCGTATCCTCGATTTTCTCCACGACCTCCGGATCGATATCCCCATCAGGAACCGTGCCAAAGTTCTTGTGCGCGAAGAGCAGTGTGCGGTAGATGAAATTGCCGAGCGTCCCAACAAGTTCGTTGTTCACCTTCTCCTGAAAGACCTTCCACGAGAAGTTCAGTTCCTTCGTGTGCGAGGTGTAGCTTGCAAGATAGTACCGCAGCAGGTCGGGATGGAAGCCCTTGTCGAGATAATCGTCGTTCACCCAGACGACGTACCCCCTGCTCTTCGAGAACGTCTTATCCCCGATCTTGACCATTCCTGATGCGACAACCGCTCTTGGAAGCGTGTATCCCGCGCCTTTGAGGAGAGCGGGCCAGAAGATGCAGTGGTGGTAGATGATGTCTCCGCCGATGAAATGGATGATATCGGTATCTCCGTCCGGGTTCATCCAGTATTTCTTCCAGTCTGCCCCGTGCTCGTCTGCCCACTCCTCTGTAAACGAGATATAACCGATCGGTGCGTCCACCCAGACATAGACCACCAGATCCTCATGATCAGGAAACCGGACGCCCCATTCGAGATTTCTCGTGATGCACCAGTCATGCAGTTCCTTATTGACCCATCCCAAGGCATAATTCCTTGCATTCGATGTTCCGCCAAGTTTGTCAAGATAATCCGAAAGAAAATCTTTGAATTCTGATAATCTGAAAAAGAAATGCTCCTGTATCCGATATTCCGCTTTGCTCCTGCATATCTTACATAGCGGCTCAAGAATCTCCCCGGGCTCAAGGTGCTTGCCGCAACCCTGATCGCACTCATCGCCCCGCGCCACAGCGCCGCAGTCAGGACAGATCCCTTCGACATACCGGTCAGGAAGAAACCGATCACACGTCGGGCAGTATGCGAGTTCGATATTCTGTGAAAAGACATAACCATTCGCAATCAGCGTATTCACGATCTCTGTGGTGCGGTTGTGGTTCGTCTCGGATTCGGTGTTTCCGAATTTGTCGAATATGATGTTTAATGACTTGAAGGTCCCATCAAAATGATCGTGATACTTTTGTACAAGTTCTGCCGGCGTTACGCCGAGTTCCTCTGCATTGATTACGATCGGTGTGCCATGCGCATCGGATCCGCATACAAACGTCGTATCCTTCCCCTGTTTCCGGAGCGACCGCACGAACAGGTCGGCCGGGATATACGTCCTGAGATGGCCGATATGCGCGGGTCCGTTCGCATACGGCAGTCCGCACGTGACGAGTGTTCTTCTCTGCATCGAGTACTGGTTTTTGGATGTTGGGTGATATATTCCTTATGGTCGTGCCTTGATGCGACGTGCAAGCGGCGCGCCATACGCCACATCCTCAAGTTCCACCACCTTCTGCCACAGATGCACGCAGTCGCACGTAATCTCGAGATCAGAGATATCCTGCGAAAGCGAGAACCGGTTGATCGCACTGGCAGCGTCCCGGTCGCATCTGCCGCAGTTGTGCGGTCCGTACTTCGAACCCGCGCCGACCGGATCGGACGTGATGATCAGGTCAGGATTCTCCCTCTTTGCATCCCGAAGCACCGCTATCGCACTCCAGAGCCATGGCGGGCGGTACTCGCCGCGTCTTTCGAGTTTCGCTACAAACGTCCCTCTCTGGACATTGCAGAGGTTGACCGAGACCGTCTCTGAATATCCGGATACATCGCGCACTGACCGGACCATGTCCCTCATTGCAGCACCTTCGGACAGGAACGGCGGCTTTAGAAGAAGATACGCCTTGACAGTCGCATCATACTGGTTTGCGACCTCGCTTGCACGGATAAAATCCTCAAACAAGAACCCTTTGTTGATGCAGACATCTCTGATCTCATCGCTGCTCGTCTCGACCCCGATCGCAATCTCAAAGTCCTTCCGGATTCTCTCTTTGCAGGAAGCAACTGTCCGTTGTGTCACGAATTCGGGCCTCGTCTCGATCAGCACCTTTGAAACATCGGGATCGCTTTCAAGTTCCTCGAGAATCACTGATCTCACTTCAAGCGGCACTTCGGACGCGTCGAGAAAACTGCCTGATGTGAAGATCTTCACCATGAACTTCCCATCCGGGCGGCGGGCAAGCGCATCATGGAACGCTGCTACCAGATCATCAGGCGACGGCGGCACGGTTGCACTGTCCCTGGCAAAACCGCACATCGTGCATTCCTTCCCGCCCCGGCTCCGGTAGCAGCCATACGTCCTGAGGATCATGGTCAGCGAGGGGATCACGCCATCAGGTAGCCGATCTGTCGAAGTCCATGCAGCAACCGGCTTATCCGGTGAATATTCTTTTTTTTTCATTTGATCTAATGGATTGATGGGGGCTGTCACACCAGTTGGTGCCGACAGTCCTCCCGCTGTCGAGTAAGTTTATGTAAGGTGTGTTCTGTTCTGTTATGTATGTATCGCGGAAAACTCCGCCATAATTGAGATTGCGGTTCTGCTGCTGAGTGGTCATGTGCGATCTGCAAAGCGTCAGCGGAATGCAAAGCAAAGCCGTTGGCGGCAGCGACGAAGCCAGCTGGTGCATCCAAACCGAATGCGAAAAAGCGATGTACAGGCTACGAACTTAAGTGGGGGGTTTGGTGACTTCGGGAGGCGGGCACGATGCTATCACACGTGTTGGGGGGCGGGTGTGAATCTGATGATCGGAAGGGTTTTGTGAGGTGGGTCGAAGACTTAATGCAGAAGAAGAGTGAAGAGAGGTATGCGATGATTAAAGTTCGTCCAGAAGGATGCGCATATGGACTATGTTCGGATATAACACTGAATAGGCAGGATATGCGAAGTAAGTTTGAATACACAAAGTTAGCCAATGCCAGTTTAAGGAGAACAGTATGGAAGTAATACTTCAAATCATTACACTCTTTGTCATTACAATTGGAGGCATGGTTGGGATTTTGCAATTGCATCTTTTACAACAGCAGATGAAAGCACAACACGATTGGAATCGGCGTGTTACTTCGCTACGTTATTCTTTCAGTGATAATACTCATATTAGGGAGATTCGTAGTAAGCTAGATAAGCACTTGAAAATATCAAGTCGTCAGCCAGGTGAAATTAGCTTGGAAGAAATCCAAAAGCTATCCGACGACCAATATCCCTCTATTCGAACTGACCTTCAATATATGCTTGGACATTTAGAAAATATGTGCGTCGCCATGAAGAATTCCATTATAGATGAGTAGACCTGCAAAGATATGTATCCGCTTCAAATTAAGTGGT
>DASC01000171.1 GCA_002503595.1 Candidatus Methanogaster sp. UBA203
CATCTCTTCCGAGACGAGTCTCAAGCCTCTTCCAACAGGGAGGGGTAATTGACCGAAGTACTCAAGCCATCTGGTCATATCCATATCTCGTTCCCGAACGTTCTGGATGGCACTGTAAAAGGTGGCTCGGTCCCGGTCGTAATACTCGCTGATGGTAAAGAGTCGCTTGAAGTCGTAACCAGCCCGGTATAGGCAGAGCGTCGAGAGCAACCTGGAAGTGCGACCGTTGCCATCCCGGAAGGGGTGGACATGCACCAGCTGGAACTGGGCGACGCCGCTTGCCAGTACCGGATGTGTTTCCTTTTCGCTATTTAGCCATTCTACAAGAGTCTCTATCATCCCGGATACTTCTTCAGGTGGCGGAGGTGTGTAGATGATGTCACCTGTGGCGGAGTTGACGACGTAGTTTTGGACATTGCGGTATTCGCCAGGCGTTGCCGCGCCGCCACGTACACCCTCGACCAATCACTTGTGGATCTCAAGGATAAGCTCCCCGATTATGTCTTCGCCGCTGTCGAGATATTCTGAAACGAAATCGAATGCCCGGCGATAGTTCAAAAGTTCCCTGACATCGCCCGGATCTACGTTTGATACGTCTTCTCCAGCCAGCAGACGACTGGCTTGATCCAGAGTAAGCTGTGTTCCTTCGATATGCGTGGTATGATGCGCCTCCAGAACAAGCGCCCTATCACTCATGGAACGGATCCAGTCATCCGATAGCTCAGCCGCTTCCAGAAAACCTCTTGCACGCTCGATCATGGTGAGACCTGACGTGATCCCGTTCGTGATGGTGAATTTCGGTTGGAATCTTCCGGTCATGAAACCAACTCCTCTCTTACATCGATCTTTCCGGTCACTGCGGCGGAGATTAGGGCTGTGCGGTATTCGCGGAGTTTTTCAATCGACTTCTCGATTTTTCGTTGCAATGTTTCATAGTTGCCAGTTTCTTTCTGGATAAAATAAACGATCTCGTGCTGTTCCCTCTGTGATGGGCATGGGATTCGGATCTCGAAAAACGCCTCTGGATATAAACGGAGGCGTGACAACCAAACACCCTTCGAATGGCATATAACCTCCGCAACGAACTGTCCAGTCCTGAACAGATAATCATAGAAGCTGGGTTCGTTCTCCTCACTGCGAAACTGATATACGTTGTAGGATGGGCTGACAATCCCTCGCTCTGGCGCGATACCCATAGCACCCATCCACGCCCACATCGTATTTATGACCAAGTCCCCCGCTTCACATTTCTTATACCCTTCTAAAGACTCAGCCATAAACATGGTGACGTTTTTTTCTGACCTGCGCGTAACTCCCGTTATGTGTGAAACAGTGAGGAGCGTCTCTTCACCAGTTGTTGAGCGATCATTAGCTTCTCGAAATAGCAATTTGGATCTGTAAACACACCAATGCTCAGGCACCTCCCCCAGCCAGTCGACCCCGGAGTCCTTCATGGGCTCATCCGGATCCAGCCCATTGGTAACGGCGTGGCTGATGAGCGCGGCGCGTTTCTCCTGCAGGAGCTCGATCTGCCGCTCCTTCTTCGCGATGAGCGCATCGATGCGCCCGGTCTCGCGATCGAGGAAGGCGGCGATGGCGCGCTGTTCTGAGATCGACGGTGTGGCGAGGCAAACACCTTCCAGATTTCCTCGACCAAGTTCTTTGAAAGTAGAACCTTGCCCCAACGATTCTAACTCTAATCTGGCTGCCAGAAGTTGATAGTAAAAAAAGTGGCTATCATCATCGGCACGAAACACTAAACAACGGCAGCCTTGATTGGTGCACATATCAGTTCCGGCAATCGCTAAATGCCCAATCGGAGCGCGGGTGGAAAGAACGAGACTGCCAGAAGGAGCCATTGATGTGCCACAGCTATTGTAACCCTCCATCGTGATCAGTCTCTGGGTGGCTCGCAGGGTATTGTCTTTTAATCGACCAAGATCGTCAGGCGTTGCCCAAGGTATGTCGCCCCCCAATAATCTAACATCCCACTTTTTGGAGTTGAGCCATTGAGCGTCTTAAATGTGCGCTTCAGAGCTTTTATCACCCAGCCCTCCGGCACCTCTCCCAACCACTCGACCCCAGAATCCCAATAAGCAGGATACCGCTTCCACCTGCCCCCCTCCGCCTCCAGAGCAAGCCCGGAACTCATTCCGCCCCCTCCCGCACCGCAATCTGTTCGCGAGCCAGCCGGATCGCCTCATGCAGTTTCGCCTCAAGCAGCCGCCGTGGCGGCAGGTCGGTCAGGTACTCAGCGACATACATCCCGCTCTCTTCCAGCCGCAAAAGCTCCACATGCTCATGAGACTTCTCAGCGCACAGTATCAGTCCAAGCGGCATCTCTTCGCGCTCCCGCTTCTCATATTTATCCAGCCAGCGCAGGTACAGCTCCATCTGACCTTTGTCTGCCGCCTGAAACTTTCCCAGCTTGAGTTCGATCGCAACCAGACGGCGCATCCCACGATGGTAAAAGAGCAAATCAAGATAGTAATCCTCGTTATCGATGGTTATCCGCTTCTGACGAGACACGAAGCTGAAATCGGTGCCAAGTTCGAGGAGAAAACGCTCAAGCTCCTTTAAGATTGCCGATTCCAGGTCCCGTTCGCTGTAGGTGTCTGAGAGACCCAGGAAATCAAGCAGGTATGGATCGCGAAAAACCAGATCAGGGGTCATGCGGTCATCGTTACGCAGGAAATCCAGTTCCTGCCTCGCGAGTTCCGCAGGCTTTCTGGAGATCGCGGTACGTTCATATAACATACCGTTGATTTTCTCCCGCAGTGTCCGGACGCTCCATCGCTCAACACGGCACATCTCTGCATAGAACTCGCGTTGCAATGGCTCCTTCATAGGGATGAGTGCGACAAAGTGGGTCCAGCTCAATTGTCGTGTCAGTGATACGACAATCTGTTGATCAGGGAACACCTCGGCAAACTGGATCATCCGCCGCAGGTTTTTCTCTGAAAACCCTTTCCCATACTCAGCAGTCAATTCTGCACTCAGTGCGTGCACAATCTGTCTGCCGTACTGGGCACGCTCATTACCAAGGATATCGGTTTTAATGCGATTTCCCACATTCCAGTACAATGTAACCAGCGCGGCATTAGCAGTTTGTGCAAATCGGGATTTTGCCGACTCTATTAGCTCTCTGATATCCTCTAAAAGTATTCCATCTACAATAACGGAAGAATCGGTATTTTTAGGGACTATGTCTGTGGATTTTTGAGAGCGCTTTGTCATGCAGTCACCTTTTTAACCCTTACAACACCTAAATTCCTGCAACCATAGATGATATTAGCATGATTCTGCCCCATCAGTGCCGACACTATTACATTGCAGACTACGAACGCTCTGCGCCTCTCTGCGCCCTCTGCGGTTTGTATTCTTTCCACCGGTATCCAGTCGTAACGTACCATCACACCATCCCCTCAAGCATCCCGGCAATCTCCTTCTCGATACCTTTCAGGTCCGCCTCGATCTCCTCAAGCGGTCGTGGCGGGGTGTATTTGTAGAAGTAGCGGTTGAAGTTGATCTCATAGCCAACCCGGGTCTTTGATTCGTCCACCCATGCATCGGGCACATGCGGCAGTACCTCACGAGCCATGTACTCGGCGATCTCTTCCGTAAGCGGTACGTTCTCGTAATCACGCAGTTCCAAATCGGGCTCTAGGTTGCCCTTTTTGTCGGCGCATATCTCCGCGGTCTCGTCCCACTCAGAAAGCGCCATCAGAATGGCTTTAAATAACTGCGGAGCGACCTTCACACCAGAGTCCTGAAACGCGCCTCTCAAGAGCTTCGTAAACTCGTCGCGGTTCTTGATCACGCCGCTCGAAGAGGGTGAGCGTGTACCAAGCGCGTCCAGAATCGACTGCTGCATCTTCGCACCGGTAGCGATCTCAGCCCGGGCTTTCTCCCGATCCTTGCGCTTCTTGCTGGTTGCCAGATTAACAAACTGTTTGGCTTCCCGGACCTTCGAAAGCCTCTCATCGTTTACCGCAAAGTTAAGCCGCAGGGGTCGCTCCACAGTGATGCGCTGGTAGCCGAAGTCGGCGTTGTCAAATATCCTCACGTGCTCGCCCTCAGTAAAATCGCCGTAGAGGCGGGTGATCTCAGCGATATGATCCGGTTTGCCGTCGCGCCCGTCGCCTATTTCGTTGCGTTTGTTGCCAAGGCTCTTTCGCATCTTCGTAAAAAATCCTGTGGCATCGATGAGCTGGATCTTGCCCCGGCGGTCTTCCTCCTTGCGGTTGGTCACGATCCAGAGATAGGTGCTGATGCCGGTGTTGTAGAAGAGCTGGTCCGGAAGCGCTACAATCGCTTCAAGCCAGTCGTTCTCGATGATCCACTGCCGGATATTGCTCTCACCCGATCCAGCTGATCCTGTGAAGAGAGGCGAGCCGTTAAAGACGATTGAGAGCCGCGTACCCCCCTCTTCCGGATCCTTCATCTTGCTGATCTGATGCTGGAGGAATAAAAACGCGCCATCATTGATACGCGGCAGTCCTGCGCCGAACCGCCCTCCGAACCCCTGTTCTTCATGCTCATTCCGGATAAAATTCTGCTGGGGCTTCCACTCTACGCCAAATGGCGGGTTAGCCAGCATGTAATCGAAGCTCTTATCCGCAAAATGGTCGTCTGTGAAACTGTCTCCAAACCGGATGTTGTCAAGGCTCTGACCCTTGATCATCATATCCGACCCGCAAATGGCATAAGCCGGTCCGTTATAATCCTGAGCAAATACCTCAAGCCGGGCATCCGGGTTTAATTCATGCAAATACTCCTCAGAAACTGACAGCATCCCACCAGTCCCGGCTGCCGGGTCGTAAAGTGTCTTTACGATACCTCGGGTGGTCAGGATGTCGCTGTCAGGAGCAAAGATCAGGTTAACCATCAGCCTGATGACCTCCCGCGGGGTGAAGTGGTCGCCAGCTTCCTCGTTGCTGGCTTCATTGAACCGCCGGATGAGTTCCTCGAAGATGTATCCCATCTCGATGTTTGGCACCTTATCCGGGTGCAGGTCAATTTCACTGAACTTTGAGACTATCTGGTACAGGCGGTCCGCCTTATCCAATTTAGCGATATGTTCCTCAAAACCAAAATGATCGATTATATCGCGGGCACGGCTTGAGAAACTCTTGATATACTGGGTCAGGTTTGCTGCGATGTTATCCGGGTCGCCTTTCAATTTCTCGAAGGTGAAGGGACTCGTATTGTGGAAAGACTGCCCGGTAGCCCGGTCGAGAAATGGTTCTATGTTCGTAATTTTACCATCTTGCCGGCTTTTGTATTCTTTAATCACTTCATCTTTAGTAGGCTCAAGCACACAGTCAAGACGGCGCAACACAGTCAATGGCAGCATGACATCCTTGTACTGGTTGGGGCGGTATGGTCCCCGCAACAGATCCGCCACAGACCAGATGAAGCTGACCTTCTCGTTAAAGTTGTTCACGTTTACACCATTCCTTTAGTTTATCATTTTTCATAGTTATATTTTTGTAGTTTAGCCGCTCAGCCTCGCCTTCATCATCCGGAGACTGCCCGAGTCCCCCGGCTCGCGTCCATGTTGCCAGCACTGTCACGATCCGCCTCCGGAAACCATTGTGGCGTGCATGAAACCACACGGTCGTTGCACGGTACGCTTTGCTTGTATATGCGGCAGAAGACTCCGCCACTTGTAACGGGGGAAGTCACACCCCGATATCCATCTCAGGATCCGGAGGAATTGCGCCCGATCCCTGCCCCGCACGCCCAGTACGGGATTCCCGCACCCAGATCGACGGCGCATCCTTGCTCGCACCCCTGTCACGCCCGTACCTCTGCCTGATCCGAACGATCGTCGGCGTGTTGATGCCGACGCCTGATACGATCGCGTGCCCCTTCGCAAGTGCTGGCAGTTCTGACACGACATCCCGGCTTACAGACTCGATGCTTCGCCCGATCTGCTCCTGATCCGCGGGATTGATGATCCGCATCGTGATCTGGGTCATGCACTGGGAGAGCGAGTCAGAATCGAGCTTGCTTGGACGCTGCGAGACCATGCAGATCCCGACGCCGAACTTCCTGCCCTCAGAGAGGATCGTCTTGATGATCGGCTTTGATTTCGCGACTCTTCCGCCGCCCTCGCCCCCGTCTCCGCCCGCACCGCCACCACTGCCCTGCGGCGCAAACCGGTGCGCTTCCTCAAGAATCACGAATACAGGGTACGGCAGGTATTTGTCAGGCGTATCACGGGTATACGTTCCGTTTTCAGTCTTCTGCCGTGCATCAAAGATTTTTTGAAGGATCACCTGCGCAATCAGTTGTTGAAACCCGGTGCTGATGCCAGAGACGTCCATAACCGTGAGCTGCCCGATCCGCAGGTAATCGACAATCGGCACATCCTCGTGGTCATGGAATATTCCGTTATCCAGCTTGCGGAGCCGCCAGAGTATCCCCTCGATCGAGGAGTCGTTGCCATCGCCCCGCTCCCCCTCGACTGTATTTTTAAGTTCGCTCCGCGTGAACTGTCTGGTGCCGCCTCTGGAACTCTCTCTCCGAAGCGTGCGGCACGCACTCCCAAAGAGTGTCTTCATCTTGTCTGACATCGTGCCGTCGTCGATTATGCTGATGAGATCAGACGTCTCGAGGTCGCCGATGCGGATCTTGATGCTTTCAGGCTTTACTATCCTGACCTTCGGCTTGTAATCGCCGTCCCAGAACCGCGGGTCATTGGCGATCGCATCCAGCACGGTGTATTCGCCGTGCGGGTCAAAGATCAGCACAGGCGCCCTGTTGCGGGACGTGAGCAGTTCCTCGACGATGACGCCGACCGTGTACGACTTTCCAGCGCCTGTGGCTGCAATGACTGAGAGATGCTGGCTTACGACATCCTTAACCGAGAGCACGACCTCGAAATCGGTTCCTGCGATCGTCCCGATCGTTGCAGAGCCGGTCTCGCCTGATTGCGCCTTGTTGATGTCGCGCAACTGCCCGGCTGCCGACCTGTGTATCACGGTGCCTGCGGCGGGGTTCATGCGCGGGTTTATGAACTCGCCGAGACTTTCGTCGAAATAGCCGATCACGACACCTTTCGTCATGAAATATTTGAATTCGTCGGGATCAAAGCCGCAGAACTCCGCGACATCTGCAGGGCTGATGCCGGTGTCGAGGAGAAACTCGACAGGGTACTCGGTGAGCGGCTCGGT
>DASC01000097.1 GCA_002503595.1 Candidatus Methanogaster sp. UBA203
CTATGTTTTATAAAATATATAATAGACGTGTTGCGATATAAAATGCAGCCTTCTACGACGTCTATTCCTCCTTACATATTGCTCCTTTTTGCAGATCTCCGTTCTCATGGCTTTTCCAAATTATTCCGCAACAAGTCTAATACATTCGGAAGTATGGGCATTCGGAACTACTGCGATCAGACTATCATGTTGTTTTGATGAGAGCAACAGTTTTACCAAACGTATTTACATTCATGGGTAGTGTCCTAAATTTCATAACTTCTGAATAGCCGTAGATGCTCAATTAACGCTCATGTTCATTAGCTTTCGTAAACTTTTTAAATTTTTAAGATTCATAACGGATTAAACAACAAGTGGTAGTATCATGACCGAGATTAAAAAACAAGGCTGTCAAACACGATGGACTTATGTAGCTCATGTTCTTAGAGTTGGAATGGTGTTATTGTTACTCGTAGCAATATCGAAAGACGATTTACGATGGATGCTCGAATGCATCGCGGGCATTCTAATAAGCACGGCACCAATTTTACTCAAACGCTCTTTCAAGATTGAATTGCCCGGGATTATTGACTTCATGATCGCCTTTGCATTATTTTTACATGTCGGCATGGGTGGTCTATTTGCCATGTATTACCCCATCCCTGACTTTGACATAGTTACTCATTTTGTGTCTTCGGTTCTTATCGCCTTTTTGGCATTAATCGCCATGTATCTATTGGATAAACACTGGGATGGACTGTCCATAGATGTATATGCAATGGCGTTTGCTGTTGTGGCTATTACGATGGCTTCAGGTGTTGTATGGGAATTTGCGGAATGGGCGGCAGGCACGCTCTTGGGTATGAATTTTCAGTTGGGTCTGGAGGATACCATGATGGATTTACTTGTTGATACTATAGGGGGAACGGCTATGGCTATGGTTGGTATAAATCTGGTAAAAGAAGGTAAACTACATGAGATGACAGAGGACATGGGAAGACTGGCTGTTTCATATATAACTCGTAAGAAGAAGCTGTAATTTATACTACATCAATAAATATCAAACATTCTATGAAATAGAGCAACAAAATGATTGGAAGGGAGGCGATTTGACGCTATCAGAACTGCTCATACTTCTTTTGATAGGTGCAACAGTTTTACCAAACATATTTACATTCATGGATCATATCCGATAAGAATGAAAATACGGATACCGCTTATCGCATCATACCTGATGAAATGCGCCATGATTGTTATGGGGGTCTACAGCATCCAGGTTCACGACTGGCTATGGATGTTTGCCTCGTTTTCAGGATTTATCCTCTCGATGGCACCGAATATCATCGAAAAAAGATTTGATATCAGAATCCCTCTGTTACTTGATCTGGCGATCACGCTTGTAATATTCTTTCATGTTGGTGGAGGAGTTCTGAAGATGTACTGGGCGATTCCTTTTTATGATAAGATCGGTCATTTCTTCGCATCTGCGTTGATCGCTTTTATCGCGCTTACAACGATCTATCTGCTGGATGAGTACTGGGCAGGGCTTCATATGGATCTTCGCGGGATGATCTTTGTCACGATTGTATTCACAATGGCAGTCGGTGTCGCATGGGAGATCGGAGAGTTCGGGATCGATCAGTTCTTTGGCACGCATGAACAGCGGGATCTGTACGATACGATGACTGATCTGATAGTGGATACCATAGCGGGTGTTGTCGTTGCGGTCTCAGGAGGATATTCGATAAAGAGCGGGAGATTCCGGAAGAGAATCGAGCCAATCGATGAAAGTGCCGCTGAGGTGGTCGGCAGGGGATAAAACCATCAATCCATTACTACCTTTTGGTATTCCCTTTCTAAATCGCTGTAAAGACATGAGGAGATTGGGATCAGAGGGATGGGTTGTTCATCCGACCAGATCATCAACCCACTGCGACCAGAACTGGACAGGGTTCTTGACAGGTACGATACCGTTATCCTGACTGAATAACTCACTGTTGTAGAATAAGAAACCCTCGTTCATCTGGTGATTAAGATTGCTCCTGATAATCTCCCTCACAAGCCTCTCTTCACGATTCCTGCGCAACAGGCGTATCAGATACGGTGTGTCCCTTGGCCACACCACGCATTCATGATATTCGGAATCGCCATAATATATCTTCTTCTCAGATTCCCGCACAGCAACCCCGAACGCCAGCCCTGCTCTTCGGACCAGCAGGTGTTCCTTGATCGTGTTCATGAAGATGCGAACCTCCTCGTCCGTAAACAGAAAATCAGCAATCGAGATTGCAACCATCGCAGGCGATCCGGTGGTTCTGTCAACATGCCCATCGGTTGTGACAAGATTATTTAAGAAGGGTTCATTCACAAACATAGCCCTGAAACCGGATGACGCCAGATCTAAAAGATCAGAGTATCTTTTTTCTCCGGATAATTCTGATACGAGTTTAATCGCTCTGATCCATTGAGCATTGACCTCCGGAAGGAAATATTTCGGCTTAGCCAGTTCAGAAACCGCCTTCTCCCCATATCTCTTGAGCGACTCGTACTCCCAGTCCTCGGGAACCCTGATCGGCAGAGACAGCGTTATCCCAACTGCTGTGATGCTCCGCATACCATCAGTCCAGGAGTGGTGGGGTGCTGATGATACGAGCCCGTTTTGATGCAGCACAGGCGGACCATTCGGTACTGCCAGATCTCCGCTTTCGAGTGAAGTCAGCAGATCATCCGCACACCTGAGGATCATCTTTTTCAGATCGTCGTCCCGCCTTCGCATGAGATACTCGGAACCAACGATGAATGCGAGCAGCGTTGCATCGATGCTGTCATAGTTATCCCCGAAGTTCGGTATCCTCCCGTACACGTCCCTGTGATCGAATGCATAAACAAGGGTATCTCTGATCCGGTTCTCCATCCCGAGTTTGAAGAGCGTGTTGATGTTCTGTAAAATCCCTTCGAAGCAGTCCCTGAACCACACCGTCCTGAACCAGAGATCCCCTGCCTCAAAAGATAGCGTATCCCCAAGATACATGCCAAACTTCGTAATCCCGAGCGCCCGAAACGCAGCAGCACCGCGGAGATCGAGCGATTCCACGACCCTCTTCGCATTCATAATCTCACTCTGTTCGTCCGCTGCATAGTCTGCAAGCGCCCGCGTGCACATTCGCATCACATCATCCTCTGATCTGCCGCATCCGACAGCAATGGTGGCTGTCTTCTGATCAGCGATCCGGATCGTCCCGAGCGATACGGGTTCTCTCTGTTCACCCCTGAATACTATCTTTCCGTCCACCTCTTCACGGTATCCGGACCCCATCTTGTAGAACCATCCGACAGGATGATGCCATCTCTGGCAGTCGCATGGCGAAGATGTTACAACCGCTGCCCGTATCCCGTCTCTGGAAAACAAGAGCCCATTATCGTGTTCCTCCACCCTGTGAGCCGATGGGTCGGAATGATCATACATCCACCTGATGTCAATAAGCGGCTCGATCTCAAGCGTGCACGGCTCACTCGCCCTGATGATGATCCTGCCCGGGTTTCCATCGATTCCCAGCAGATAGTAGTCCACATCCAGTTTCACATCGCCACGGTATGAATAAATCACCTTCCACGGGTATGCCAGCACTCTCGATGCCTTCAATTCATGTCCCTCGATGCCGATCGCGATCCCATCAAGGATATGATGGTTTCTTCCGTCCAGTACGTAACTCAAGCCTTCATAAGGATAATCCCGGTTCGGAATGATCTTACCTGCGAACGGGACCGAATAGACCGAATGGGACCACGATGCTGATGGTCGTTTCAGTATGGTGTGCATGGTCTTCGCGGGATTGGGGTCTTCGACCGGTTCCAGACCAACCCCGAACTTCCTCATAGTCATCTTTATGTCACCCTGACACAACCATGTAATGATGACCTATATATCCCTTTCGTTTGAAGTCCACCAGCCTTACCGGTTGAATCGGGGATTCCCATATCAGGGAGGGGAATATTTTGATGAAAAGCTGAATCGCAGTACATTCAATAAAATTTCAGAGAAATGTTACCACCCAGCAACCGATACTATCCTGGATAGGCTGGATGAATACAAGAACGAATTTAAGGTCTCATTCAGCGTATCAGGAGTGTTTCTTGAGCAGTGTGAGATGTATGATCCTGACTTAATAGAACTCTTCAAAAATCTCGCAGAGACGAAGAACGTCGAATTCCTGTGCCAGACATACTACCACTCCCTGTCATCGCTTTACGAGGATAAAGATGAATTTATAGAGCAGGTAAAGATGCACCGTGCAGCGGTACGCGACATGATCGGCTATGAGCCGACATTCTTTGAGAACAGCGAACTTCTGTACAACAATGAGATTGCAGAACTCGTTAAGTCGCTTGGATTCAAAGGGATATTTATCGAGGGCATCTCAAGGATACTCGGCTGGAGATCGCCGAACTACGTCTACGAGCAGAAGAACATGCCGGTTCTCCTCAGGAATTACCAGTTGACCGACGACATCGGATTCCGCTTCTCATCGAGGGAATGGGAGGAGTACCCGCTGACCGCTGATAAGTATGCTGCATGGGTTGCCGCAGCCAGAGGCGACTGCATCAATATTTTCATGGATTATGAGACGCTCGGCGAGCACCACTGGGCAGATACCGGGATATTTGAGTTTCTGGGATACCTCCCGGAAGAGATTCTCAAATATGACCACCTCTCGTTTCTGACGCCATCTGAGATCGTGGAGGCGTGCGATCCTGTTGGCGAGATCGATGTCGGGGTCTTTGACACGATCTCATGGGCGGACCTTGAACGCGACACCAGTTGCTGGCTTGGAAACGAGATGCAGATCGCATGTTATGAGAAGCTGAAGCGCATGGAAGAGAAGGTTAAGAAAACCGGTGACCGGGAGTTACTCGAGACCTGGCGGCGTCTCGGAATCAGCGATCATCTGTACTACCTCTTCACAGCAGGAGGAGGTCCGGGAGAGGTGCATAGTTACTTCAGCCCGTACAATAGCCCAATCGATGCTTTTGTGATATACTACAGCGTGCTTTCAGATTTTGAGCGGCGCATCGATCTCTCTCAGTGATCTTGCCGCATCCTCTGGCGGCATGGTGTTTATGAAGACATCAGTATTCTTCTCAAAACCTGCCGCAATCGAGAGCTTCGGCTCAATCCTGATGTTCAGGTGATAGCTGCTGCTGTCCATCTGGAAGAACATGTAATTATACGTTGGATTGTTAAGAAGGGTCTTTAATTTCAAGAGCGCATCCCGGAGCGCCTTGCCCATGGGTGCCAGATCACCGATCGCTGTTATGCTGCTTACGTGCTTCTTCGGAAGCATCCACATCTCAAACGGCAACCGTGAACAGTACGGCGCAAACACGATCCAGTAATCGTTCTCGATTATCACCCGCTCTCCACCTGATTCTCGCTCCACGATATCGCAGTACGGACACCGGTCTGCCTCTTCGATCGCAGTCAGTTCCTGCATGATCATGGGCGGGACAAACGGCACCGGTATCAACTGTGTGTGCGGATGCGACAGAGATGCACCAGCATCCCTTCCGTGGTTCCTGAAGAGAGAGACATACTGTGTGTCGTTATTTTCCAGATGATGAGTTGTTCGGTCAGAATAGACCTGCATGAGAAGCGTGATTTCGTCATCTGTGAAGTCTGATGGGTGCTTTTCATGATCAGGAGTCTCTGCGATGATCTCGTGCCCGGGAAGTGCCGGATACAGGTTTGGGAAGCATCTAACTTCCCAGTCCTTCACCCGTTTGTTGTCTTCATCTTTTTGGATGACCAGTTTTTTGCCCTCGTATCTGTACACAGCAGTTGCAGCAGGCGTCAGATCCTCATTACCCGGACAGAACGAGCATGTTTCGGGTCCTGGTTCCGGTGCCCTCTCTTTGACGAAATCGGTCGGTCTCTTTGACCGTTCTCCTGCGATGACGCAGTATTTCTCAAGGAAATAATGTTTTCTTATCTCTGACATGGTGTGGTACCCTCATATCCTATTTACGCGAAAAACTTCCCCGCTTTTCTCTTAC
>DASC01000200.1 GCA_002503595.1 Candidatus Methanogaster sp. UBA203
AATAAGAAAGGCATCAAGATGGCACTAACAGTGAATAAAGACAATATAATGTGATCTTTTCCCAGCATTTCTTATACTCACTCCGAAAGCTCCCAAACTCCACATTCATGCACAGTTCTCTGCTGCTTTTTCCTTTTATTTTGTTGGCTATAAAACTTATGGACATTCACGGTGATTCGCAGACGATTCGTGAGTTCGATAAAAAAAATCTTGAGAGATTACCAAACATTCATATCCTCCCAGCCCCGAATATACATCGGTGTCGATCATGAAGGAAGCCATGTTCTATGAGAAACTTGCAGATAACAAGGTTAAATGCCATCTATGCAACCATTTCTGCACCATCGCCGAGGGCAAGCGGGGAATATGCTCTGTCCGGGAGAACCGGAAAGGGACGCTCTACAGTCTCGTGTATGGCAGGGTCATTGCAAGCGGCATCGATCCGATCGAGAAGAAGCCGCTATTCAATTTCCTTCCTGGCACTGAATCGTTCTCGATAGCGACTGCCGGATGTAATTTCAAGTGTCGCTGGTGCCAGAACTGGAACATCAGCCAGATTTCGAGGACCACAAAGGAGATACCTGGTCACGATATAACTCCTGAGGATGTGGTCTGGTCTGCGACCCAGCACGATTGCAAGACGATCGCATACACTTACACTGAGCCCACAATCTTCGCGGAGTTCGCGCTTGATGTGATGAAACTCGCACACAGGTCAGGCATCAAGAACGTCTTTGTCTCAAACGGATACACAAGCGAGGAGGCGCTTTCTGAGATCTCGCAGTATCTCGATGCCGGAAACATCGATCTCAAGGCTTTCAGGGACGAGACGTACCGGAAGATGTGCGGGGCAAGACTCGATCCGGTCCTCGACACGATCAGGCGGTACAAGGAACTTGGCATCTGGCTTGAGGTGACAACGCTCGTGGTGCCGACCGTCAATGACAGCGAGGAAGAGTTACGAGAGATCGCAGGATTCATCGCGGATGTAGATGTTGCGATTCCGTGGCATATCAGCCAGTTCTATCCACAGTACAGGCTCCTTGATACTCCTTCGACCCCTGTCGAGGTTCTGCACAGGGCAAGGGAGATCGGTATCGAAGAAGGGCTCAGATACGTCTACGAGGGAAACATTCCGGGCATGGGAAACGAGAACACGTACTGTTACCAGTGTAAAGAGCTCCTGATCAAACGATTCGGATTCAGCATCATCGAGAACCGGATCGAGGATGGGAAATGCTTTAACTGCGGCGCAGAGATCGATGGAGTCTTCTGAAAGGTTGTGCGGGCGGATACCCAAAAACTTTTTTTACACTCAGCAACCAAGAATTACAGTCCAGTGAGATGAGGTGATTGCACGCCAGATCAGACAAAACCACGCGACGTCATTGAACTGCTCCTGACGGCGCAGATATACAACCAATCCGAAACATTGACAGAGAACGATCTTCCAGTAAACATAAGAAAACATTACTGGAACCGCGAAAAGAAGCAAGTAAACCGCCCGATCAGCGTCCGGATCGAGGATGTCGCGGAGCTATACGGGATCGAGGATGTCATGCAGGAGATAGGGTCCCTCCCGTTTATTGAATTTGAGAAATTCGGAGCGGAACTTAAACTCACAGTCTTTGATCTGGCAAAGAGATGGTTTGCGAAGCAGGAGGGTGCGATAGACCGGATCCGCACAAATCCTACGCTCGCATCGTTTTATGAGAATGACGGCGTGGATGTCAGTTATGCAGAGGCGACCCTGAAAGCCCAGCCAAAGGAGCGGGACAGGGAGTATCTTGCCTCGCTTGCTGCAGAGATCGCTGCATCGGACGAGGATGTCGATCTCCTGACACTCGTGCACCTCGTTGCGCCGGAGGACGTCAGACAGCGGATCGATAAACTCGTGCTCACACGTGATCAAGAGGATAAGATCGAGAAGATCGTGCAGGCGATCGGACACCGGGAGTATCTGCGCGATATCGGGCTCTGTGAGATCGGAAAGATGCTCTTCGTCGGGCTCCCTGGCACCGGCAAGACATCGGTAGCCAGAGCGCTCTCAGAAAAATTAAACAGTCCGCTCGTGGAGGTCCGGCTCTCGATGATCACATCTCAGTATCTCGGAGAAACCTCGAAAAATATCGATAAGGTCTTTGAGCTTGCAAAGAAATTAAGCCCCTGCATCCTGTTCATCGATGAGTTCGATTTCATAGCGAAGACCCGTGTCTCTGACGAACATGCCGCGGTGAAACGTGCCGTCAACACACTTCTGAAAGCGATCGATGAGATCAGTCTGATCGACGACGGGGTTCTTCTGATCGCCGCTACAAATCATCCGAATCTGCTGGATCGTGCTGCATGGAGACGGTTTGATGAAATTGTAGACTTCCCGCTTCCAAATGAGAAGATGCGCAAGGATATTCTTGATATCATTCTTTCGAAGGTGGGGGGTGACTTTGATTCACAGGAGATCGCTCTGCTGGCAGATGGATTCACCGGATCGGATCTGCGCATGGTTGTTCGGGAGGCGGTGCTCCACGCGCTCACAGAGGATCGGATGGCGATCACGCAGTCAGACCTGACCGATGCCGTCGATGAGTTCAGTAACAGGGTGGGCTTGATGATGAAGGAATACACGCTAACATGAGAATCGTTCTGCTCGGAACCGGTGATACGGTAGGCACGCCAAAGATCGGGTGCAAGTGCCCTGCGTGCATGGATGCGCTCGCAGGCGGGAGGAGCAGGCGGTCAAGGTTCTCGATTCTGATCGAAACAGAAGATGGGCGCGTCCTGATCGATACAGGTCCGGATCTCCGGTATCAACTTCTAAAACACAAAATAAGTCAGGTGGACGGCGTGATCTGGACGCACGGGCACTATGACCATTACGCTGGATTCGGCGAGTTCTACCGTGTCCAGAACCGTGTGCACGTCTATGGGCTCTCAGACACCCTGGACTACATACTCGATTATCTATATTTCATGAAACCTGCGCGCCACGACGTATCTGTCTACGAGTCGTTCCGCCTGATCGGACTTGAATTCACACTGTTCCCGGTCCACCATCCGCCTCTTGCCGAGTCTGCCGGTGTTGTGGTTTGTGAGGGGGACAAGAAACTCGTCATCACCGGCGATACCACCAGGCAGATTCCCAAGCGCTCAATCGAGATCATGAAAGGTCCTGACATCCTGATATGCGATGCGATTGCGCCGCCCGAATACGACCTTCAGAAGCACATGAACACGGCAGAGGCAGAGGACCTGGCAAGAGAATTAAATGCGAAAAAGATGGTTATGACGCACTTAAGCCATCTATTCCCGCCACACGATGAGGCGGTGAAGCGGTGGAATCTCGGGTACGATGGGATGGAGATGGTGCTTTAATCACTCGACACTGTCTGAAAATCAAGTGATTTATCACCGCAGAGGGCTCTACGCACTCTGCGGTAAAATCTACGGGCATGGCGATTCCACTGTAAAGATCAACAGCGCCTAATCACTCATACACCCAAACTTCCTCAGCCCGCTCGTACAGAACCGCCTCATCCTCGGTGAAATGTATCACAATCTCCCTTTTTGCCGATTCGAGTGAATCTGCACTGTGGATAAGGTTCCTTCCGACATCCATCCCGAAATCGCCTCTTATTGTTCCGACCAGAGCTTCCTTTGGATCGGTTGCGCCTGCAATCGTGCGCATCACCGAAACCGCATCCGCGCCTTCCACGATCATGGGAACCGCAGGAGAAGCCGTGATAAACTCAATAAGCGAGTTAAAAAACGGCTTTTCCACATGCTCTGCATAATGTCTTCGCGCAGTCTCATCGGTGACCTGGCACATCCGCATAGCGACAATTCGAAGTCCTTTTCGCTCAATTCTGGATATAATCTCACCGACCAAGCCGCGCTGCACTCCGTCGGGCTTGATCATCACGAATGTTTGTTCCATTTAACCACTCCCGAAGGGCAGTTTTTGAATACGAAGTATCGCCGAAGGCATCAACCTTTTGTGAAAAGGTTGCACGAATGTCTGTTCCATTTAACCTCTCCGAAGAGCAGTTTTTGAATATGAAGTATCGCCGAAGGCATCAACCTTTTGTGAAAAGGTTGCACGAATGTCTGTTCCATTTAGACACCTGACGTCGATTTTGTGACCCATTTAACCTTTCGCGGGACTCTTTTGAGTTTGAAATTGTTCTGGCACTTTGATTTGCAAAAATAATAGACTGTGCCGTCCCTCTTAACAAACATCTTTCCAGTGCCAGGCTCGATTGGGTTTCCGCAGAACGAACAGACGAATTGTTCCAACGCCAATCACCTGCCGGTCGTCAGTTTCTTTGCCTCTCTCGAGGTTTCGAGCAGCATCAGGATGTCCCCGACCTGCACAGGACCTATGCAGTTTCTGGCAATGACCCTGCCCTTGTCCCGTCCATCAAGCACCTTGCAGTTGATCTGGGTCGCCTCCCCGTGCATGCCTGTCGTCCCGACGACCTCGACCACCTCAGCAGGATATGCATCATCATAGTCGGCCACGAGATCACCTCAGCGATGCGATCTTGCTTGCGAGTTCCTCGACTGCGCTCTTGCCTTTGCCAGCATTGACGATCGCCACAGTAGCGCAGCCGACCCCGAGACCACATGCAGCTCCAAGTTCGTCCTGCTTTTTTATATATATGTACGGTATCTTTTTCTCATCGCATAGCATTGGAATGTGCGCCACGATCTCGGGCGGGTTTATATCCTCGCTTACCAGCACAAGCTGGGCTACGCCACGCTCGACCGCTTTTGTGGTCTCATTTGTTCCTTTCTTGATCTTTCCGGTATCTCTTGCAAGTTCCAGCGATTCCAGTGCTTTATCGCGCAATTCGTCTGGAGCCTCGTATGTTACATACATTTGTGCCATTTATATCTCCTTCTGGATTTAATCCGTCATCGGGATTTAACTCGATTCTTCGGTACCTATAATAGCAGCGAGGAGGGTATATATAGGTTGCTGTGCAGGATGATCACCGTGTCCATCACATCTATTCTCACAAAGGTCAGGAACAACGAAATCTCGGTCGACGAGGCTGAAGCGCAGATCAAACTCCTGCGATTCAAGGAGATCTCAGAGATCGCAAGGATCGATTGCCACCGGTCAGAGAGAACTGGCATTCCAGAGGCGATTCTTGCAGAAGGAAAGAGTTCTGGCGATCTCGCTATGATCGTGGAGGCGTCACTGACCGGCGATGTGCGCATACTCCTCACGCGAGTCTCGGATGCCCAGTTGCATGAACTGGAGTCGCGCATCGACCCGCCATATATGGTGTGGAACGAACGCGCCAGAACCCTTGTATGTGGCACCGTCCCCGCCAACAAAACAGGTGGGAGGGTCGGTATAATCACAGCGGGCACCGCGGACATCCCGGTTGCAGAGGAAGCGCGGGTCGCGGCAGAGGAGATGGGGTGCGATGTCGATCTGATCTATGATGCGGGTGCGGCAGGCATTCACAGGCTCTTTCCTGATCTCGGTCGGTTGATCGAGAAGGGTGTGGATGCGATCGTTGTTGCTGCAGGAAGGGACGGCACGCTTCCAACCGTGGTTGCCGGGCTTGTGCCAGTTCCTGTGATCGGGCTACCAGTCTCTGTTGGGTACGGCGCAGGTGGCAAGGGCGAGGCAGCGCTTCTCTCGATGCTCCAGTCATGCTCGGTCCTCGCAGTCGTCAACATCGATGCCGGTTTTGTGGCAGGCGCGTTTGCAGCGCGTATTGCGAACCTTGCCGCGGCAGGGCACTGTCTAAAAACCCAGTGATTTATCACCGCGGTCTGCGCAGCAGCGCCGAAGGCAGATCGCAAAGTTTAAGACCGTTTCGATCCTCGCTTTGGTTTCTGAGCCTCTGCGCACTCCGCGTACTCTGCGGTAAAACTTGGAGATGTATAGTGCGGTCGCATATTACGCGGACGCCACAACAGGAAGAATGGCTATCATTGATCCGGATGATCATGTTATTCCGTTACGTCTTAAATTCCAGAAACGCCGCAACCACGCGTTGATTCTGCTCTGGCGTCCCGACGCTCACCCTGACAAGAGCATCTCCTGCGCCGCGGAATGACGAACAGTCCCGCACGATGATTCCTTTGCGTGCAAGGAGATCGCATACCTCTCCTGACCGGTGCGGCGAGACATCCACAAGCACAAAGTTTGCTTCTGACGGATAGACCTTAAACGGAATCTCCATTAACACTTCACGCCCGTCCCGAACAAGTTTGACACTTCGTTTCAGGTGCGCATCATCGCCAAGCGCAGCTATGCCTGCCGCAGCCGCAAGACTGCTGACTGAAAATGGGGTTGCATATCCCAGATACGCATCTCGCATCCGCTCGGGCATGACCGCGTAGCCAACCCGCAAGCCTGCAAGCCCGAATGCCTTTGAGAGCGTGCGACCGACCACCAGATTGTCGTAGTCCCGCACAAGGTGTATCATGCTCCTTTCCGAGAATTCGACGTACGCCTCATCGAGAAACACGACCGCGTCGCAACCATCGCAGTCAACGCACCCCTCCAGGATCGTCCGGAGATCAGACTCTGGTACCAGGTTTCCGCTTGGGTTATTAGGGGAGCAGAGAAAGATGAGGTGCGTCTCATCTGTCACCTGCGATACGATCGCCTGCGGATCGAAGCCAAAGTTCTCGTCTCTTGATACGAAAACCGGGGTGCCGTGATGCGTGCGTGCCGTGATGCCATAGTAACTGAAGGTCGGCACCGGTATGATCGCACCCCCTGGCATCAGCATCCGCATCAGGGTATCGATGACCCCATCCATCCCCGCGCTTGCCACGATGTTTGCGCCTGAATAGCCGGTGTACCCGGATAGCGCATCGCAGAGACCTGATGCATCACTATCAGGGTATATGCTGACCTCGTTTGCGTGCTCGATTATGGCTCTGACCGCGGCAGGCGCGGGTCCGAGCGGGTTTTCGTTCGATCCGAGTTTGATGATCTCATCTGCCGGGATGTTGTACTGCTCGCTAATCTCCGCGATCGATCTGCCGGGCACGTACTTGGTGTTGGGGCTGGTGCTGGGTAGAGGTTTCATGGTCTGTGATTGGGTTTTTTTCGTGCTTGCTCAACTATGTTGTGGTTGCTCGGGGGGCCCTTGTTTTATGCGGCGTTTGGGCTTAATGCTTAAGCCTATCACTGTTAAAAATCCGGGTGTTTTATGAGTCTTTTTAATTTCTTCTGGTCGGTTGAAAAACGTGACGCCAATCCTGCAAACACTGGTACGATTGGACTTCCGGAATCAGTGAAATCAGTGTTAATCTGTGGCTAAAAGTTTTACTTGCCACTGATTAACACGGATTACGCAGATTAACGGTTTAAATTATTTTTTAGATCGATAGTTCCACATTCCG
>DASC01000118.1:0-1604 GCA_002503595.1 Candidatus Methanogaster sp. UBA203
TGTGTTTTACGAGGATCTCGACTATAAGAACCGTGTGCTATTCTTATCAGGAGAGCGAGACACATTGGATTCGCTGCTCGATGTGGGAAAAGAATACAAGGCAATCCAGTCCATTCTGGAAGAGATGGAGAGCGAGGGCGTGCGCCCGGACGATCCGCAGCGGACGATTGCCCTTGAACTCAAAGATAAAATCATGCTCAGGTTACTCAGCGCAGCAAGGGAGACGTTCACGACGCTGACATATCCGCATGGAGACGAGCTGCACACCGCCGATTTCACGATGGTTTTCAATAACAATGAGTACCGCGGTGAAGAGCAGATCAGAGATGCGCTGAAAAGTAAACAGAAGTTCACCGAGGATGTATCCAGCGATACATTCAGGAAAAAATGCGAGCAGAGGCTGTTTACGCGGCAGGTGATGCTGTGGTCTGAGGTGAAGAGCCGGGCTGCGATCAATACGGCATGGCAGTGGCATCACCCGGGTGCACTCGACTCACTAAAGGACGCGATGGTGAGCAAAGACCAGTGGCGTGTGAATGGTAACTATGTGGACAAGGGTCCGTTCCCGGAGCCGACGACGGATGTGCGCATCCAGGAACTGCACCGCGATGACGATACAGGGGAGGTGACGCTGAAGATCACGCCAGTTCACGGGGATGCGGTCTATTATGACGTTGGGTCTGAAGCGACACCAGGATCTGCCCGGGTTGAAGATCTCCACGCGTTCAAGACCTCTGAGATGAATGTATCATTCCTGTGCGTGGATTCATCCAAACAACATGAGACTGGAGAACCGGTGGCATGGAAGAACAAACTCACCTTGAAGAAGCGGGTGTATGGAAATGACACTGAAAAGAGTGTTGAACTCAGGTCTGCACCACTCGATGCAGTTATCAGGTATACGACAGACGGATCAAACCCGCGGACCAGCGGTGCTGTATATGAGAATCCATTCACAGTTCCGAAAGGAACGAAGATGGTACTGGCAATTGCGGAGAGTAATGGCAGCTCTTCCGAACAGCTAAAGGTCAATATCACCTGGGGCAAGGGCAACGGCAATGGGGAATTTACCCTTAATCCCGGCAGTCCAGCGACCTGGAAGCATAAACACAAGCAGACAACCACCAAAGAGTCTTTTGAGCTCATTGAATGCTTGAAAAAGTATGAAGGAGAAATACTCGGTCCCGGTATCACCATTGCTGGCGATACATGGATTGAACTGGAGGTTGATGGGAAGATGCGTCTGGACGTTGGTAAGGTTGAGGGGTTGATTAACGCCATGCAAGAGGTCTATAGCGAGGGGCAGGTCAACGTAGAGGCGCGTTCTCTCTGGTTCCCCACCGGTCAAAAATTGACGGACTTTGCTGCGGATGAGAAGAAAGATATCGGCAATGACGAGGTTGAGCAGTGATGGGGGCAACAAAAACCACGGTTAGAGGTTTCGGCTTTGATCCGTCTGTATCTGAGCACCATTTTCAGGTATCGATTGCGAAATCATTGGCAGGCGTTGTGCAGATCAGCGAGCATACATCCTGGCAGAAGGATGCAGTGGATAAGAATACCCGAGCGGTGAAATCAGATGACGATTCCCGCCTGCGAGTTGT